>NZ_JBVJMV010000015.1:119980-200016 GCF_055584025.1 Streptomyces sp. NPDC104309
ACGAAACGACCCGCTCCCGCACCTGCTCCGACACCGCGATCCCGCGCTTGGACAGGATCCGCAGAATGTCCTCGGCACGCCCCTCGGCACGGCCCTCAGCACGGCCCTCGGAACGCCCCTCAGCACGGCCCTCGGAACGGCCCTCGGCACGACCCTCGGAACGCCCCTCGGAACGCAGCCGTTCAGATGTCTCCGAGCGGAAGAAAGAGAGGTCGACAGCCATCAGATCCCTCCAGATCTGTGCGGCCGGAGCGGAGCCCAGGCCGAGTTCCGTGAGTTCGGCGAAGATCATCGCCGTGTCTTCGTCAACGGTCTGCAGTGCGGCGGCCAAGGCCTTCAGTATGGCACCGGCATTCGGATTCTTACCATGCGTGATGGCCGAGAGCGTGGCGAGGGGAATGTCCCTGGCGGCGGCGTCCACATCGGTGAAGACGGGGACGTTGTGCGGCCCGAGCACCAACGGGCGCAGCGACAGCGTCGGCCATGCCGCGGGACCGATGACCACCGTCTCGGCCGCCCACTCGGCCGTCGACCTGTCCTGGCACGTCACCAGGAGCAGCGGAGGAAGCCGGTACTTCGCGTACAGGTGGGCCATGTAATAGGCCCAGCTGCCGGGTTTGCCCCGGTCCTTCTTGCCCTGCGCCTCCACGGCCAGCAGGTAGCTGTCGCCTTCGGCGGCGTCGATCCGCAGAAGGGTGTCCACCCGTCTTTCGAGCGGCTGGATCTCGGTGAGATCGGTGGGCATGAGGGACACCGCGACAGGTTCCGGAAAGGGGAGTCCCAGCGTGCGGAAGGTCCGTGCGAAGACTCCGGGATCCTCCTGGAAGATCCGGTGCATCGCCTCGTGTGATGAGCTGACCATGCGGCCAGGCTAGGGACGCGACGGAGAACGTACGGCCCCTTCGAGGAGCGCTCACCCGGACGGGTGAGCGCCGGCCTCCGGCCCGGCCCTACCGCGCCCGCTGCACTCTCCGCTCGTCCCACACCGGCTCCGTCGTCTCGCGTACGACACCGTCCGAGCCGAACACGAGGTACCGGTCGAAGGACTTCGCGAACCACCGGTCGTGCGTGACGGCCATCACCGTCCCGTCGTACGCCTCCAGCCCGTCCTGCAGGGCCTCCGCCGACTCCAGGTCCAGGTTGTCCGTCGGCTCGTCCAGCAGCAGCGCCGTCGTGCCGGCCAGCTCCAGGAGCAGGATCTGGAACCGCGCCTGCTGCCCGCCGGACAGCTTCTCGAACGGCTGGTCCCCCTGCCGCTCCAGCTCGTACCGTCGCAGCACGGACATCGCCCCGCCGCGGTCCTTGGCGTGCTCGGTCCACAGGATCTCGACCAGCGTGTGGCCCAGCAGCTCCGGATGGGCGTGCGTCTGCGCGAAGTGACCCGGTACGACGCGCGCCCCGAGCTTCCACTCCCCCGTGTGCGCCACCGGCTCGCCCGCGAGCAGCCGCAGGAAGTGCGACTTCCCGGAGCCGTTCGAGCCGAGGACGGCGACCCGCTCCCCGTAGAAGATCTCCAGGTCGAACGGCTTCATGAGCCCGGTCAGCTCCAGCCCCTTGCAGGTCACCGCCCGTACGCCGGTCCGGCCACCGCGCAGCCGCATCTTGATGTCCTGCTCGCGCGGCGGCTCCGGCGGGGGTCCCGCGTCCTCGAACTTCTTGAAGCGGGTCTGCATGGCCCGGTAGCGCGACGCCATGTCGGGGCTGATCGCCGCCTGCTGCCGCAGCCGGTGGACCAGCGCCTTCAGCCGGGCGTGCTCCTCCTCCCAGCGACGCAGCAGCTCCTCGAACCGCGCGAACCGGTCCTTGCGGGCCTGGTGGTACGTATCGAAACCGGCGCCGTGCACCCACACGTCGCTGCCCGCCGGGCTCGGCTCGACGCTGACGATCTTCTCGGCGGCCCTGGACAGCAGCTCCCGGTCGTGAGAGACGAAGAGGACCGTCTTGCGGGTCTCCTTCAGCTTCTCCTCCAGCCACCGCTTTCCGGGGACGTCGAGATAGTTGTCCGGCTCGTCGAGCAGCAGCACCTCGTCCGGCCCGCGCAGCAGCGCCTCCAGCACCAGCCGCTTCTGCTCACCGCCGGACAGCGTGCGCACCTCGCGCCACTGCGCCTTCTCGTACGGGACACCGAGCGCGGCCATGGCGCACATGTCCCACACCGTCTCGGCCTCGTACCCGCGGGCCTCCGCCCAGTCGCTCAGGGCCTGCGCGTACTTCATCTGCGCGGCCTCGTCGTCGACGGTGAGGATCAGTTCCTCGGCCTTGTCGACGGCCAGGGCCGCCTCCCGGATACGGGGCTGCGCTACGGAGACCAGCAGGTCCCGGACCGTGCGCTCGTCCCGCACGGAGCCCACGAACTGCTGCATCACCCCGAGCCCGCCGCTCACCGACACGGAGCCGCCGTGCGGCTGGAGCTCCCCGGCGAGCAGCCTCAGCAGCGTCGTCTTCCCGGCGCCGTTCGCCCCCACGAGGGCGACCACCGCCCCGTCCGCGACCCGGAACGAAGCATCGCCGAGCAGCACCCGCCCGTCCGGTAGGTAGTACTCCAGATGGCCCGCTTCAAGATGTCCCATGCACAGCATTGTCACGGGCCGCGAAGCCCTGGCCCAACTGGATTATGTTCCGTCTAGGATTCGCCGCATGAGCTTTGGGCAAGGGGGGCCCTCCTGGGGGCCCGGAGGCACACAGACTCCGGACTGGGCAGCGCTGGCCGACGAGTCCGCCGCGCGCAACCGCCGCAAGAAGTGGCTGCTGATCGGCGGAGGCGTGCTCGCCACCGCCGCGGTCGGCGCGATCGTGGCCACCGCGGTCATCTCGACCGACAAGAACAACTCCACCAGCTCCGGCAAGCACGCGAGCGAGCTCCCGGCACCGTCCGACCTGCCGAAGGACACCGCCGAGCCCGAGCCGTCCTTCTCCTCGGTCGCACCGCCGCCCCCGCCCGACCCGAAGGACTACATATCCGACGCCAAGAAGGACAAGGCGCCGATCACCGTCGACGCGTTCTTCCCCGGCAAGAAACTGACGGTGGGTGACCGCGTCTACGTCAAGGGCGCGACGCAGCAGACGAAGAGCTGCGCCGCGACCACCAAGGACGCGCTCGGTTCGATCCTCACCAACAACGGCTGCGACCAGGTCATCCGGGCCACGTACAGCAAGGACGGCGTCGCCGTCACCGTCGGGCTCGCGGTCTTCGGGACGGAAGCCCAGGCCAAGAGGGCGGCCCAGCAGTCCAGCGGCAGCATCGCACCCCTGAGCGGCGCGGGCGTCCCGGCCTTCTGCCCCGCCGGATCGTTCTGCCGCCGTACCGCCAACTCCTACGGCCGCTACGCCTACTTCGCCATCACCGGGTACACCGGCGGCAAGAACGTCACCACGGCCGACAAGAACGCCTACGCCACCGGGGACGACCTGACGAACTTCACGTTCCGTCAGATCCGCCACCGCGGCGAGCTCCAGGCCTCGGCCGCGGCCACCGCACCCGCCGGCTGACGGCCCTCTGCCGCGCCGCTGCGCGGCCCGCCCCTGCTCTCGGCAGCACGAGACCAGCGGCAAAGACCGAACCACCGCCACAGCCCGTCGGCGAGACCAAGGCCCGCACAGGCACGGAACCGGTCATTCCTCGGTGTCATCACGCCACCCCGGAACCCCTGCACAGACAGCCCCCTCTTGCCTCAGGCAACACGACTGATCAACTCAGGCAAGAAGGGTTACTCATGAGGTGCATGCGACGAAGACACATGGCGACCACCATCCTGACGGCCGCTGCTCTCGCTCTCGCAGCCTCACCGGCGATCGCACACCCGGACACTGCGCCCACGTCTGCCACTGCCGATCCGATCACAAGTGAGTTGGCACAGCTCACAGAGAACTACCTGCAACAGCGCGCCGACATGCTCACCACCACCGCATCCCTCACACGCTCCGCTCGAATCGCGACAACTCGGCAGATGTCCGCACAGGTGGATGCCGATCTGACAGCGCTGGCGGAGAAAGGGCGACGATACGAACAAGCCGACGGGGGGTACACGAAGGCGACCGTCGATGTCGAGGTCACGAATGCCTCCGTCAGCGAGTCGGCGGCGACCCTCCAGGTCTCCGAGTACACCCGCCTGCACCTCCCCTTCACCCCCCAGGAAGTGGAGGAAGGAGCACCGGAATACGAAGAGATCGCCCTCCCGCACACCGTGCAGTTCGCGCGAACAGCTGAGGGTACCTGGCTCCTCGCCTCTGACGTAGCCGAGACCGACGGTGGCCCCGCACCAAGCACGCAGGTGGAGCGGGCGGACCCGGCGCCCGCAGACGAAGGTGGTTCTCCGGACGAGGACGAGGGCACCAAGACACCTCCGTCCGAGACGACCACTCTTCCGGACACCGGCGTCACCGTCGTCAAACCGGCAAGCTACAGCTACGGGAAGATCGTCGCGTACGCCGACAAATACTGGAAGAACAACAACAAGGCGTATCGCACCTACAGCAACGACTGCACCAACTTCATTTCCCAGGCGATGCTGGCCGGGGGGTGGGGACCCAAAGGCGGCGCACTGATCCAGCGGACCAGCAACAAGTACTGGTTCTACGGGCCCACTACGTTCACCACCAGCTATACATGGGCGGGCGCGGAGAACTGGTACTGGTTCGCAAAGAAGCACTCGAAGCGCACCAAGATCCTCCCGAATGTATGGAATCTGGCTGCTTCAGACGTTCTACAGGCCGACTGGGACAAGAACGGCAATATCGACCACACCATGATTGTCACCAAGAGGTACCAGGGCACTCCGTACCTGACGTACCACTCCGGTGCCACACACAACAAGAGCCTGGCCAAACTTCTGTCCGACCACAAGAAGACATGGTGGTACGCGCACCGCACCTGACGGCCAGAGACACACCGCTTCCCTGATCGGACGAAGGAGCACAATGAATCGTCGACGAACGGCCGGCGTTCTGACAGCGGCGGTGGCCACGGTCACGCTGGCGGCTTCCGGATGCTCGTCAACCGCGGAGTCCCACACCGCGAGCAAGCCCTCGGCATCACCGGACGGGGCCCGCCAAGCGGTGGAATCGTATGTGCGCGCCCTCAACTCCCGTAGCGTTCCCGCTCTGATGCACGTCGGCAACGTCCCGGACGAGGACTGGTCGCGGCGCGAAGCGGCCCGGATTCTGACTGCCGACGGCGGCAAGGACCTGAAGATCACGGACGTGCGCATCGACTACGACATAGGCCCGACCACCGGATCGGCCGAACTCACCGCGAAGGGCCGGGCCGGCGCCACTCTCCACGACACCTTCACCGTGCTCAGGACAGCCGGTGCCTGGCACTTGGTGATCTTCGATGATCGCCCCCTCCCCCCGGGCAAGGAGTCCTCGTCCGCGGAGCGGCCGTCGTCCTGAGGGACGGACCACCGGACGGGCCCGTCACCGCGTCTCAGCAGCAACCCCCGTCGCCGCCGCCCGTTCCGAGGAGGGTGCGCATGTTGCGCGCTTCCTTGGAGCGTGCGGCCAGCAACTCGTCGACGGGATAGGCCACTTCCTCCAGCGTCAGCCCGTGCGGACGCACCACGTGCACGCCGGGATCCCGAACCTGTGCCGCCAGCACCTGCGCGGGCCACTCGGCCGGACGGCGCCCGTCGCCGACGAACAGCGCCGCACCGATCAGCGCCCGCACCATGTTGTGGCAGAACGCATCGGCCTGCACGGTCGCCGTCATGATCCCGGACGCCTCGTCCCGTACCCAGCTCAGCTTCTGCAGCGTACGGATGGTCGTCGCGCCCTCGCGCTTCTTGCAGTACGCGGCGAAGTCGTGCTCCCCGAGCATCCGGGCCGCCGCCTCGTTCATCGCGTCGATGTCCAACGGCCGGTCGTGCCACAGCACATGACCGCGCAACAGCGGATCCACCCCACCGGGACGGTCGGCGACGCGGTACGCGTAACGACGCCACAGCGCCGAGAACCGGGCATTGAACCCGGCCGGAGCCTGGGCAATCCGCCAGATCCGCACATCGGGCGCCATCCGTCCGGCCATCCGCCGCAGCAGCTTGTCCGCGTGCTCGGCCCACACCTCGTCCGGCAGATCCACATGGGCGACCTGGCCCCGGGCATGCACCCCGGCATCGGTGCGCCCGGCGACGGTCAGGTCGTACGTCCGCGAGGACCGCGTCACGGTCCGCAGCGCGTCCTCGATCTCCCCCTGGACGGTCCGCCTGGAGGTCTGCTTGGCCCAGCCGGAGAAGTCCTTGCCGTCGTACGCCAGGTCCAGCCGCAGCCGCACGGAGCCGGGCTCCACTTCGTCACTCACCGAAGGATCCTTTTCTGCCAGTACATACGGAACGGGCCCGCACCGCCCCGAAGGGTGATGCGGGCCCGTCCAGTGGTCTCAGAACGCTCAGGCGTCCTTGGCTTCCACATCAGCCGCTTCCGCGGCGGGCGCGTCGGCCTCGGCCGGCTTGGCGTCCTCGATGACCTCGGCCGGAGCCTCGTCCTTCTTGAGGGCGTCTTCCTTGACCGCACGCTTCGTCGCGGCCTCGGCCTCACCGGTGGCCTGCTGGGCCACGGTCAGCGCCTCGACCAGCTCGATGACCGCCATCGGGGCGTTGTCGCCACGACGGTTGCCGATCTTGGTGATGCGGGTGTAACCACCGGGGCGGTTCTCGTACCGCGGGGCGATCTCGGTGAAGAGCGTGTGCACGATGCCCTTGTCCGTGATCGACTGCAGCACCAGGCGACGGTTGTGGATGTCGCCCTTCTTCGCCTTGGTGATGAAACGCTCGGCGACCGGACGCAGGCGGCGGGCCTTGGCCTCGGTCGTGGTGATGCGGCCGTGCTCGAACAGCGACTTCGCGAGGTTGTTGAGAAGAAGCTTCTCGTGCGCAGCGCTGCCGCCCAGACGGGCACCCTTGGCGGGCTTCGGCATGGTTTTTCTCCTTGTGTGCTGCACCGGCCGTATCAGGTACCGGTGTCAGTTCCCGCGCGGCGGACGCCACACGGAAGATCAAGAGCCGACCGGGCCACCGATCAAAATCGAGCCCGTCCGGCGATTGAGGACAGAAGGCCCTCACCCCGGTCCGGGGCACCCGGCAAACCCGGGCACCCCAGCCGGAGGCGTGCTAGTACTGCTCGGTCTCCACGAAACCGGCGTCCGCGTCGTCGTCGGCGCCGAAGGCGTCGGCCGCGGCCGTCGGGTCGAATCCGGGCGGGCTGTCCTTGAGCGCCAGGCCCATACCGGCCAGCTTCGCCTTGACCTCGTCGATCGACTTCGCACCGAAGTTGCGGATGTCGAGCAGGTCGGCCTCGGAACGAGCCACGAGCTCACCCACGGAGTGGATGCCCTCACGCTTGAGGCAGTTGTACGAACGGACCGTGAGCTCCAGCTCCTCGATCGGCAGCGCCAGATCGGCGGCGAGCGCGGCGTCCGTCGGGGACGGGCCCATGTCGATGCCCTCGGCGTCGATGTTGAGCTCACGCGCCAGACCGAACAGCTCGACCAGGGTCTTACCGGCCGAAGCCATGGCGTCACGCGGACGCATGGCCTGCTTGGTCTCGACGTCGACGATCAGCTTGTCGAAGTCGGTGCGCTGCTCGACACGGGTCGCCTCGACCTTGTACGTGACCTTGAGCACCGGCGAGTAGATGGAGTCGACCGGGATACGGCCGATCTCCTGGCCCACCTGCTTGTTCTGGACGGCGGAGACGTAGCCGCGACCGCGCTCGACGGTCAGCTCCATCTCCAGCTTGCCCTTGCCGTTCAGCGTGGCCAGGACCAGGTCCGGGTTGTGGACCTCGACACCGGCCGGCGGGGCGATGTCAGCAGCGGTGACCAGGCCGGGACCCTGCTTGCGCAGGTACATCACGACCGGCTCGTCGTGCTCCGAGGAGACGACCAGCTGCTTGATGTTGAGGATGAGGTCGGTGACGTCCTCCTTGACGCCCGGCACGGTGGTGAACTCGTGCAGGACACCGTCGATCCGGATGCTGGTGACGGCGGCACCGGGGATCGAGGAGAGGAGCGTGCGGCGGAGAGAGTTGCCGAGGGTGTAGCCGAAGCCCGGCTCCAGCGGCTCGATCACGAACCGGGAGCGGAACTCGTCAACGACCTCTTCGGTCAGCGACGGACGCTGAGCGATAAGCATGTTGCGTTCCTTCAGTCGTGGGCGCCCACTATTTGACGCCCCCAGATACTGACAAGGGTACGGGCGGCACGACCCGAAAGAGCCGTACCGCCCGGACCCACGAGCTACTACTTGGAGTAGAGCTCGACGATCAGCTGCTCCTGCACCTGGGTGTCGATCACCTGGCGCTCGGGCAGGGAGTGCACGAGGATCCGCATCGTCGACGGCACGGCTTCGAGCCACGCCGGTACGGTGCGCTCGCCGGCCTCGGCCTGGGCCACCTGGAAGGGGGTCAAGGCCTTGGACTTCTGACGAACCTCGATCACGTCGTTCACGGCGACGCGGGCCGACGGAATGTCGGTCTTCGTGCCGTTCACCGCGATGTGTCCGTGACGCACCAGCTGACGGGCGTGGTCGCGGGACTTGGCGAAGCCTGCCCGGTAGACCACGTTGTCGAGGCGGGTCTCAAGGATGCGCAGAAGGTTCTCACCGGTCTTGCCGGTCTTCTGGTTCGCTTCCTTGTAGTAGTTCACGAACTGCCGCTCAAGAACACCGTAGATCCGCGAGCACTTCTGCTTCTCACGAAGCTGAAGAAGGTACTCGCTGTCCTTGGTGCGCCCGCGTCCGTGCTCACCCGGGGGGTAAGGACGGATCTCGATCGGGCACTTCGCGCTCTCGCACTTGCTGCCCTTGAGGAACAGCTTCTGCTTCTCCCGACGGCAACGCTTGCAGTCGGCCCCGGTGTATCGCGCCATTTTCCAGTTGTCTCCGTTGCTTCAGACGGAATCAGACGCGACGGCGCTTGGGCGGCCGGCATCCGTTGTGCGGGGTGGGGGTGACGTCCTGGATCGAGCCCACCTCCAGGCCGGTGGCCTGGAGCGAACGGATCGCGGTCTCGCGGCCGGAGCCCGGACCCTTGACGAAGACGTCAACCTTGCGCATGCCGTGCTCCTGCGCGCGGCGGGCGGCCGACTCGGCGGCCATCTGCGCGGCGAAGGGGGTGGACTTGCGCGAGCCCTTGAAGCCGACGTGGCCGGCAGAGGCCCAGGAGATCACGTTGCCCGAGGGGTCCGTGATCGAGACGATCGTGTTGTTGAACGTGCTCTTGATGTGCGCGTGGCCGTGAGCGACGTTCTTCTTTTCCTTGCGACGCACCTTCTTGGCTGCGCCCTGACGACCCTTGGGGGGCATGTCTTGACTCCAGATGGAGAGGGGAGGTGATCGGTCCTACAGCGAAGACCGCTGGTTGCTGCGGCTGACCGGTGGCCCGGACGACCGCAGTGCGTCCGCTGAGGACTACTTCTTGCCCGGCTTCTTCTTACCGGCGATCGCGCGACGCGGGCCCTTGCGGGTACGAGCGTTCGTGCTGGTGCGCTGGCCGTGGACCGGCAGACCGCGACGGTGGCGGATGCCCTGGTAGCAGCCGATCTCGATCTTGCGGCGGATGTCGCCCTGGATCTCGCGGCGAAGGTCACCCTCGGTGCGGAGGTTGGCGTCCACGTACTCGCGGATCTTGACCAGGTCCTCTTCGGCCAGGTCACGAACGCGGGTGTTCGGGTTCACGCCGGTGGTGGCGAGGATCTCCTTGGACCGGGTGCGCCCGATACCGAAGACGTAGGTGAGGGCAACCTCCACGCGCTTTTCGCGCGGGATGTCAACACCTGAAACGCGTGCCATTCAATGGCTCCAGTTGTCATTTCGGGGGTCTTCCGCAGTGCCGCTCCCGATCGCCGACCACTCACGAGGAGAGGTGGTACGCCCAGGTCCCCGGCCCCCGCCGGAGGTGTCGTCAGCCGAAGCTTGGACGGACTCTGCGTATATACGTATTACATGCGTCGCGCGAAGTACTGCGAGATGCAGGGGGTCGTGCGTCAGCCCTGGCGCTGCTTGTGGCGCAGGTTGTCGCAGATGACCATGACCCGACCGTGACGGCGGATCACCTTGCACTTGTCGCAGATCTTCTTGACGCTCGGCTTGACCTTCATGGGATGTCAGGTTCTCCGGGTCAGTGCCATCACCGCGCCGAGGCGGGGTGCGGGCAAGATCTACTTGTAGCGGTAGACGATCCGGCCACGCGTCAGGTCGTACGGAGACAGCTCCACGACGACCCGGTCATCCGGAAGGATTCGGATGTAGTGCATCCGCATCTTGCCGCTGATGTGCGCGAGGACCTTGTGACCGTTCTGGAGCTCCACCTTGAACATGGCGTTCGGGAGGGACTCGATCACGGTGCCCTCAATTTCGATGGCACCTTGCTTCTTGGCCACGCTTCGCCCTTCGAATCGGCTACCTTGATCGACTTTCGGTATCACATGTGGACACACGGATGCACAAGAGCCGACGCGTCAGTCTACGTCAGCGGACCCCAAAAGACGAATCCGTCAAGTTTGCCCACCGCGGGAGATCCTTAGACCTCCACAAGGGGGTCAAATCAACCCTCGGGCCCGGATCAGCCCATGGGGTCTCCGCTGGTCCTCAAGACCTCGGGGAAGGGTCCGGTGCCGCCTCGATTCCGTACTGGGCCAGCTTCGCCCTGCCGCAGTCGGGGGCGGTCAGGACCAGGGGGCCCTGCTCGGTGAGGGCGATCGAGTGCTCCCAGTGGGAGGACCAGGTGCCGTCCGTGGTGATCACGGTCCAGTCGTCCTGGAGCACCTCGGTCTGCGGCGTGCCGAGGGAGACCATCGGCTCGATGGCCAGGCAGACGCCGGGCACGAGCTTGATTCCCTTGCCCCGCTTCCGGGCGACGTAGTTCAGCAGGTGCGGGTCCATGTGCATCTCGGTGCCGATGCCGTGGCCGCCGTAGTCCTCGATGATCCCGTACTTGCCGGTGGCCGGACGCGGCTGGCGGCGGATGTAGGACTC
This sequence comes from Streptomyces sp. NPDC104309, assembly GCF_055584025.1. Classification (NCBI taxonomy): domain Bacteria; kingdom Bacillati; phylum Actinomycetota; class Actinomycetes; order Kitasatosporales; family Streptomycetaceae; genus Streptomyces; species Streptomyces sp. NPDC104309. Next base: position 130,948 of record NZ_JBVJMV010000015.1, read on the forward strand.
GATCGCCTTCGAGATGTCGACGAGGCGGTTGTTCACCTTCATCGCGGCGATACCGGCCCACATGGACTCCTCGGTCACCCGGGAGAGCTCGACCAGCTCCGGAGCGTGACCGGTGCCGACGAACGCCGTGTACGCGGCGTCGCCGTGCCAGCCGTCGACGATGGCGCCGGCGTCGATGGAGATGATGTCGCCGTCCTTGAGGACGGTCTTGTCGTCCGGGATGCCGTGGACGACGACCTCGTTGACCGAGGTGCAGATAGTGGCGGGGAACCCGCCGTACCCGAGGAAGTTCGACTTCGCACCGTGATCGGCGATCACCTTGCGGGCCACCCGGTCCAGGTCCAGCGTGGTGGCGCCGGGCACCGCCGCCTCACGGGTGGCCGCGTGAATGGCAGCGACCACCAGCCCCGCCTCACGCATCTTCGCGATCTGCTCGGGGGTCTTGATCTGCACCATTGCGCGGCGCCTCTCTGCATCGAACTGCATCGAACGGTGACGGGTGCGGCGTACACAACGATACGGCGCAAACAGTCGGCCGCGACGCCCAAGGACGCCGCGGCCGACTGTACGAGTACTGCGGATTCTGCCCCTCAGCCCTTCTCGGACTTGAGAGCCTCCATCGCCCGCTCGGTCACCTCGGTGACCTTGCCGAGCGCGGAGATGGTGACCACCAGGTTCTGGGCCCTGTAGTAGTCGATGATCGGCTCGGTCTGCGTGTGGTAGACCTCCAGCCGGGTGCGGACCGTCTCCTCGGAGTCGTCGTCGCGCTGGTACAGCTCGCCGCCGCAGGTGTCGCAGACGCCTTCGGCCTTCGGCTGGTTGTACGTCACGTGGAAGACGTGCGCGCTGTCGTTGCGGCAGATCCGGCGACCCGCGATCCGCTTGACGACCTCGTCCTCGGGGACCTCCAGGTCGAGAACCGCGTCCAGCTTCACGCCCTCGTCCTTGAGCATCGCGTCAAGAGCCTCGGCCTGACCCACATTGCGCGGGAAGCCGTCCAGCAGGAAGCCGTTCACGGCGTCCGGCTGGGACATGCGGTCCTTGGCCATCGCGATGGTGACCTCGTCCGGCACCAGCTGCCCCGCGTCCATGTAGGCGCGGGCCTGCTTGCCAAGGTCGGTGCCCTGGCTGATGTTGGCGCGGAAGAGATCGCCCGTGGAGATGTGCGGAATCGACAGGTTCTTGGCAAGGTACGCAGCCTGCGTTCCCTTGCCGGCACCGGGCGGCCCGACGAGGACGATTCGCATCAGCGGAGGAACCCTTCGTAATTGCGCTGCTGGAGCTGACTCTCGATCTGCTTCACGGTCTCCAGACCCACACCCACGATGATGAGGATGCTCGTCCCGCCGAACGGGAAGTTCTGGTTAGCGCCACCGAAGCCTGCCAACGCCATCGTCGGCACCAGAGCGATCAGACCCAGGTACAGCGAGCCCGGCCAAGTGATCCTGTTGAGCACGTAGCTCAGGTACTCGGCAGTAGGTCGACCAGCCCGGATACCCGGGATGAACCCACCATACTTCTTCATGTTGTCGGCGACTTCCTCGGGGTTGAACGAAATCGCCACATAGAAGAAGGCGAAGAAAACGATCAACAGGAAGTACGCCGTGATGTAGTACGGGTGGTCGCCCTTGACGAAGTTGTCCTTGATCCAGGTCGCCCAGCCCGCGGTGGAGTTGGAGAACTGGACGATCAGGGCCGGGATGTAGAGCAGCGAAGAAGCGAAGATGACGGGAATCACACCCGCCTGATTCACCTTCAGCGGAATGTACGTCGAGGTACCGCCGTACGACCTGCGGCCGATCATGCGCTTCGCGTACTGCACCGGGATACGGCGCTGGGCCTGCTCGACGAAGACGACGAGGCCCACCATCACGAAGCCGATCAGGATGACGGTGCCGAACTCGATCCAGCCGTCGGCCAGCTTGCCGGTGGTCTTGATGGCCCACAGGGCGCCGGGGAAGCTGGCGGCGATCGAGATGAACATCAGGATCGACATGCCGTTGCCGATGCCGCGGTCGGTGATGAGCTCACCGAGCCACATGACGGCGGCGGTGCCCGCGGTCATGGTGATCACCATGACGATGGTGGTGAAGATCGACTGGTTCGGCACGATCTGGTCGGCGACCGGGCAGCCGCTGAAGAGCGCGCCACTGGTGGCGGTGGCCACCAGGCCGGTGCCCTGGAGGATGGCGAGCGCCACGGTCAGATAACGCGTGTACTGCGTGATCTTGGCCTGGCCGGACTGCCCCTCCTTCTTGAGCGCCTCAAGTCGGGGAATGACCACGGTCAGCAGCTGGAGAATGATGCTGGCCGTGATGTACGGCATGATGCCGAGCGCGAAGATCGTGATCTGCAGCAGTGCACCACCGCTGAACATGTTCACCAGGCCGAAGAGGCTGTTGTTGCCCTTGCTGGCCTGATCAACACAGGTCTGGACGTTCTCGTAGCTCACTCCCGGTACGGGGATGTGTGCCCCGAGCCGGTAGAGCACGATGATGCCGAGCGTGAAGAGCAGCTTCTTGCGCAGGTCGGGCGTCTTGAACGCCCGGGCGAACGCGGTGAGCACGGTGCCTCCTGCGACCCCCGCGCAAAGCGTAGAGGTGACGGTCTTGAGGATCGACGAATACGTAACGGTCAAAGGTCCCCGGGCAGGCGCCCAGGGGGTTACCACACAACAACGCACGCCACCTTACCGGCGACCATGCCCACCTAGGAACGACCAACCGGGGATGCCCCATATGAGAGGCATCCCCGGTCGGATGTTCAGGCCATCGAGTTGTCTCAGACGAGCTCGGTGACGGTGCCGCCGGCGGCGGCAATCTTCTCCTTGGCGGAGCCGGAGACGGCGTCAACCGAAACCTGCAGCGCCACGGAGATCTCGCCCTGTCCGAGGACCTTGACGAGGTGGTTGTTGCGCACCGCACCCTTGGCGACCAGGTCGGCCACGGTGACCTCTCCACCCTCGGGGTAGAGCGTCGCGAGCTTGTCCAGGTTCACGACCTGGTACTCGGTGCGGAACGGGTTCTTGAAGCCCTTGAGCTTCGGGAGACGCATGTGGAGGGGCATCTGCCCACCCTCGAAGCGCTCCGGAACCTGGTAACGGGCCTTGGTGCCCTTGGTGCCACGACCGGCGGTCTTACCCTTGGACGCCTCACCACGACCCACACGGGTCTTGGCGGTCTTGGCGCCCGGGGCGGGCCGGAGGTCATGGGCCTTCAGCGGCTTGTTCTCCGCCATGTCAGTCGACCTCCTCAACCGTCACGAGGTGGCGGACGGTGTGCACCATTCCGCGGAACTCGGGGCGGTCCTCCTTGACAACCACGTCGTGCAGGCGCTTGAGCCCGAGCGAACGCAGGGTGTCGCGGTGGTTCTGCTTGCTACCGATGTACGACTTCGTCTGCGTGATCTTGAGGCGAGCCATTACGCACCCGCTCCCGCACGCGCACGAAGCAGAGCCGCGGGGGCGACGTCCTCAAGCGGCAGACCGCGGCGGGCCGCGATCTCCTCGGGACGCTGCAGGCCCTTGAGGGCCGCCACGGTCGCGTGCACGATGTTGATCGCGTTGTCGGAGCCGAGCGACTTCGACAGGATGTCGTGAACGCCGGCGCACTCCAGAACGGCGCGCACCGGGCCACCGGCGATCACACCGGTACCGGGGGAAGCAGGCTTCAGCAGGACGACGCCCGCAGCCTTCTCGCCCTGGATCGGGTGAGGAATGGTGCCCTGGATGCGCGGAACCTTGAAGAAGTTCTTCTTGGCTTCTTCCACGCCCTTGGCGATGGCCGCGGGAACTTCCTTGGCCTTGCCGTAGCCGACACCGACGGTGCCGTCACCATCGCCCACCACGACCAGCGCGGTGAAGCTGAAGCGACGACCACCCTTCACAACCTTGGCGACGCGGTTGATCGCGACGACGCGCTCAACGTACGCGGTCTTCTCGGCGGCAGCCGCACCGCCGTCACGGCCCTTCCGGTCCCGCCGCTCGCCGCCACCGGCACCGCTTCCGCGGCGCTGGGGTCCAGCCATTGGATTTACCTCTCTCTGTTACGTCCGCTGTGCGTAGGAACCGGGGCTTAGAACTTCAGCCCGGCTTCACGGGCGGCGTCAGCCAGAGCGGCAATCCGCCCGGCGTACTGGTTACCACCGCGGTCAAACACGACGGCCTCGACGCCTGCGGCCTTGGCACGCTCAGCGACCAGGGCGCCGACCTGCTTGGCCTGGGTGCTCTTGTCGCCCTCGCCACCACGGATGGAGACGTCCAGGGTCGACGCCGACGCGAGCGTGTGGCCCGCGATGTCGTCGATGACCTGAGCCACCATGTGGCGGTTGGACCGCGTCACGACCAAGCGCGGACGCTCCGGCGAACCGGAGATGTGCTTGCGGACGCGGATGTGGCGACGCTTGAGGGCGGCACGCTTGTAGGCGTCGCCCTTGGCGATCTTCACGCCGTATGCCATGGCTACTTACCAGCCTTTCCGACCTTGCGGCGGATGACCTCGCCGGCGTACTTGACGCCCTTGGCCTTGTACGGGTCAGGCTTCCGCAGCTTGCGGATCTTGGCCGCGGTCTCGCCGACCTTCTGCTTGTCGATGCCCTCGACGGAGAACTTCGTGGGGGACTCCACCTTGAAGGTGATGCCCTCCGGGGCCTCGATCAGGATCGGGTGGCTGTAGCCCAGGGCGAACTCCAGGTTGGAGCCCTTCGCCTGGACGCGGTAACCGACACCGCTGATCTCGAGCGCCTTGGTGTATCCCTGGGTCACACCGGTGATCATGTTCGCCACCAGCGTGCGGGACAGGCCGTGCAGGGCCTTGTTCTGACGCTCGTCGTTCGGGCGGGTGACGCTGAGGAAGCCGTCCTCGCCCTTGGTGACCTCGATCGGCGACGCGACGGTGTGCGAGAGGGTGCCCTTGGGCCCCTTCACCGCGACCGTGCGGCCATCGATGGTGACGTCCACACCGGCGGGAACCTGGATGGGGAGCTTGCCGATTCGCGACATGAGCTATTCCTCCGTTCCCGACTACCAGACGTAGGCGAGGACTTCCCCACCTACGCCCTTCTTGCTGGCCTGCTGGCCGGTCAGGAGACCGTGGGACGTGGAGATGATCGCCACGCCCAGGCCGCCGAGGACCTTCGGCAGGTTGGTGGACTTTGCGTATACACGCAGACCCGGCTTCGAGATGCGCTTGATGCCGGCGATCGAGCGCTCGCGGTTCGGGCCGAACTTCAGCTCGAGGACGAGGTTCTTGCCGACCTCGGCGTCCTCGACCTTCCAGCCGGTGATGAAGCCCTCCTGCTGGAGGATCTCCGCGATGTGCGACTTGATCTTGCTGTGCGGCATCACGACGTCGTCGTGGTACGCCGAGTTCGCGTTACGCAGACGCGTGAGCATGTCTGCGATGGGATCAGTCATGGTCATGAATTGGCCTTCGGCCTCTCTCGCCGGGGTTTCCTGTATGCGCCATCCCTCTCCCCACTCAGTGGCGGGACGGGTGCGGTGCGGGGACCTACGGCGTAGTAAGTCGGTCTTGGGCGGCAGGCGCCCAACCCCACAAGCCTACGGCATGTGAGGGCGGGCTCCTGCCGACCAGATGCTTACCGAGAGCTTCCGTCAATTCCCAACGCCCGGAGGGCGAAGGAGAATTACCAGGAGCTCTTGGTCACGCCCGGCAGCTCGCCACGGTGAGCCATCTCACGAAGGCACACGCGGCACAGGCCGAACTTGCGGTAGACGGAGTGGGGCCGGCCGCAGCGCTGGCAGCGGGTGTACCCGCGGACGCCGAACTTCGGCTTGCGGGCGGCCTTAGCGATCAGAGCCTTCTTCGCCACGGTCAGTTCTCCTTGAACGGGAAGCCGAGGTGACGAAGGAGGGCACGACCCTCGTCGTCATTGGTCGCCGTGGTGACCACGGTGATGTCCATGCCCCGGACCCGGTCGATCTTGTCCTGGTCGATCTCGTGGAACATGACCTGCTCCGTGAGACCGAAGGTGTAGTTGCCACGGCCGTCGAACTGCTTCGGCGACAGGCCACGGAAGTCACGGATACGCGGCAGCGCGAGCGACAGCGTACGGTCCAGGAACTCCCACATCCGGTCACCACGGAGGGTGACGTGGCAGCCGATCGGCTGGCCCTCGCGCAGCTTGAACTGCGCGATGGACTTGCGGGCCTTGGTGACGGCCGGCTTCTGGCCGGTGATCGTGGTGAGGTCGCGCACGGCGCCGTCGATCAGCTTGGAGTCGCGGGCGGCGTCGCCCACACCCATGTTGACCACGATCTTGACCAGGCCGGGAATCTGCATGACGTTCTCGAACGAGAACTCCTCACGCAGCTTGCCGGCGATTTCCTCGCGGTACTTCGTCTTCAGACGCGGAGTGGTGGTGGTAGCCATCAGATGTCCTCACCCGTCCGCTTGGCAACGCGGATCTTGTTGCCTTCGTCGTCGAAGCGGTAACCGACGCGCGTGACGACCTTGTTGCCGTCCTTCTCCACGACGAGCTGAACGTTGCTCACGTGGATGGGGGCCTCGGTCGTGACGATGCCACCGGTCTGCGAACCGCGAGCGGTCTGGCCGGCCTTGGTGTGCTTCTTGACCCGGTTGACACCCTCGACGAGGACGCGGTCCTGAGCGGGGTAGGCCACGATGACCTTGCCCTGCTTGCCCTTGTCCTTACCGGTGATGACCTGAACCAGGTCGCCCTTCTTGATCTTCATGCTTACAGCACCTCCGGCGCGAGCGAGATGATCTTCATGAACTTCTTCTCGCGCAGTTCCCGGCCCACCGGGCCGAAGATGCGGGTGCCGCGGGGGTCACCGTCGTTCTTCAGAATGACGGCGGCGTTCTCGTCGAAGCGGATGTACGAGCCATCCTGACGGCGACGCTCCTTGACGGTGCGAACGATGACGGCCTTGACGACGTCACCCTTCTTCACGTTGCCACCGGGGATCGCGTCCTTGACGGTGGCGACGATGACGTCACCGATGCCCGCGTAGCGGCGACCCGAACCACCGAGAACACGGATGGTGAGGATTTCCTTCGCACCCGTGTTGTCGGCGACGCGAAGTCGCGACTCCTGCTGGATCACGTCTATCTCCTGATCGTCTGCCGGTTCCCGGTGGGGGCCACTCCGTCACCGGAGCGGACCCCACCGAGCCTGGCGGAACCTGCCTGAGGGGAATGCCCCTCAGGAATTACTTGGCCTTCTCGAGGATCTCGACGACGCGCCACCGCTTCGTGGCGGACAGCGGCCGGGTCTCCATCAGGAGGACGCGGTCGCCGACGCCGGCGGCGTTCTGCTCGTCGTGTGCCTTGAGCTTGTTCGTACGGCGGATGACCTTGCCGTACAGCGCGTGCTTGACACGGTCCTCGACAGCGACGACGACGGTCTTGTCCATCTTGTCGCTGACGACCAGACCCTCACGGGTCTTGCGGAAACCGCGGTCGGTGTTCGTCTCAGTCACAGTCTTCTCGCTCATCAGGCGCTCTCCACCGTCTCGATGCCCAGCTCGCGCTCGCGCATCAGGGTGTAGATCCGGGCGATGTCCTTACGGACGGACTTGAGCCGACCGTGGTTCTCGAGCTGCCCGGTCGCCGCCTGGAAGCGGAGGTTGAACAGCTCTTCCTTGGCCTCGCGGAGCTTGTTGAGGAGCTCCTCGCCGCCCAGTTCGCGCAGCTCGGACGCCTTGGTACCGGCCGACATCACGACTCACCTGCCTCGCGCCGAACGATCCGGCACTTCATCGGAAGCTTGTGAGCAGCGCGGGTAAGCGCCTCACGAGCAATCTTCTCGTTCGGGTAGGACAGCTCGAACATCACCCGACCCGGCTTGACGTTCGCGATCCACCACTCGGGAGAACCCTTACCGGAACCCATGCGGGTCTCGGCCGGCTTCTTCGTCAGGGGACGGTCCGGGTAGATGTTGATCCAGACCTTGCCGCCACGCTTGATGTGGCGGGTCATCGCGATACGAGCTGCCTCGATCTGGCGGTTCGTCACGTACGCCGGGGTCAGCGCCTGGATGCCGTACTCGCCGAACGCAACCTGCGTGCCACCCTTGGACATACCGCTGCGCTTCGGGTGGTGCTGCTTGCGGTGCTTGACCCTACGGGGGATCAGCATTTCGGTCAGGCCTCCGTTCCGGTGCTCTCAGCCGGAGCAGCGGCGGCGGGAGCCTCGGCCTTGGGGGCCTCGGCTGCCGGCGCGGACTGCTGCGGCTTGCGACCGCGACCGCCACGCTCACCACCGCGGCCACCACGGCCGGCCGGGCGGTCAGCGCCGCCACGGGCCGGGCGGTTGCCGGCGCGGGCAGCAGCGTTCTCGGCGCGGACCTCGGCGATGTTCTTGACGTCGCCCTTGTAGATCCAGACCTTCACACCGATGCGGCCGAAGGTCGTCTTGGCCTCGAAGAAGCCGTAGTCGACGTTCGCACGGAGCGTGTGCAGGGGCACACGGCCCTCGCGGTAGAACTCCGAGCGGGACATCTCGGCGCCGCCGAGGCGGCCACCGCACTGGATCTTGATGCCCTTGGCGCCGGCCTTCATCGAGCTCTGCATGCTCTTGCGCATGGCACGACGGAAGGAGACGCGGGAGGAGAGCTGCTCGGCGACGGCCTGGGCCACCAGCTGAGCGTCCACCTCGGGGTTCTTGACCTCGAGGATGTTCAGCTGGACCTGCTTGCCGGTCAGCTTCTCCAGCTCGCCACGGATGCGGTCGGCCTCGGCGCCGCGGCGGCCGATGACGATGCCCGGGCGGGCGGTGTGGATGTCAACGCGGACGCGGTCGCGGGTGCGCTCGATCTCGACCTTCGAGATGCCGGCCCGCTCCATGCCCTTCGTCATCATGCGACGAATGGCGACGTCTTCCTTGACGTAGTCCTTGTACAGCTTGTCGGCGTACCAACGGGACTTGAAGTCCGTGGTAATGCCGAGCCGGAACCCATGCGGGTTAACCTTCTGGCCCATTACCGGGTTCCTTCCTTGCTGCTGACGACCACGGTGATGTGGCTGGTCCGCTTACGGATCCGGTAGGCACGGCCCTGAGCACGCGGACGGAACCGCTTCAGGGTCGGGCCCTCGTCCACGAACGCCTCGCTGATGACCAGCGAAGAGGCGTCGGGGTGGTCGTAGTTGTGTGCAGCGTTGGCAATGGCGCTGTCCAGCACCTTGCCAACCGGCACGCTCGCGGCCTGCGGGGCGAAACGCAGGACCGCCTGAGCCTCCGTGGCATCCATGCCACGGATGAGGTCCACCACGCGGCGGGCCTTCATGGGCGTGACGCGGATGTACCGCGCCTGGGCCCTGGCTTCCATGGTTGTCCCTTCGGTGTGAGTCATAGTCGTTTCCACCCCGCGCTTAGCGGCGCTTCGACTTCCGGTCGTCCTTGACGTGGCCGCGGAAGGTGCGAGTCGGCGAGAACTCGCCGAGCTTGTGGCCGACCATCGACTCGGTGACGAACACCGGGACGTGGATCTTGCCGTTGTGCACCGCGATGGTGTGACCCAGCATGGCCGGGATGATCATCGAGCGACGGGACCAGGTCTTGATGACGTTCTTGGTGCCTGCCTCGTTCTGTACGTCCACCTTCTTGATGAGGTGGCCGTCGACGAAGGGCCCCTTCTTGAGACTGCGCGGCATCTAAACCCGCTCCTAGCGCTTCTTGTTCGTCTTGCGGCGGCGGACGATGTACTTGCTCGATGCCTTCTTCGGCGAGCGAGTACGACCCTCCTTCTGACCCCACGGCGAGACCGGGTGACGTCCACCGGAGGTCTTGCCCTCACCACCACCGTGCGGGTGGTCGACCGGGTTCATCGCAACACCGCGGACGGACGGGCGAACGCCCTTCCAGCGCATGCGACCGGCCTTGCCCCAGTTGATGTTCGACTGCTCGGCGTTGCCGACCTCGCCGATCGTGGCGCGGCAGCGGGCGTCGACCAGGCGGATCTCACCCGACGGCATACGAAGGTGGGCCATGGTGCCCTCCTTCGCCAGCAGCTGCACGGAGGCACCCGCGGAACGGGCGAACTTCGCGCCGCCGCCGGGCCGCAGCTCGATGGCGTGGATGGTCGTACCGACCGGGATGTTGCGCAGCGCCAGGTTGTTGCCGGGCTTGATGTCGGCGGCCGGGCCGTTCTCGACACGGTCGCCCTGCGTCAGGCCACGCGGCGCGATGATGTAGCGCTTCTCGCCGTCCGCGTAGTGCAGGAGCGCGATGCGCGCGGTGCGGTTGGGGTCGTACTCGATGTGCGCGACCTTGGCCGGCACGCCGTCCTTGTCGTGACGACGGAAGTCGATCACGCGGTAGGCGCGCTTGTGTCCGCCACCCTGGTGGCGAACGGTGATCCGACCGGCGTTGTTACGGCCGCCCTTGCTGTGCAGGGGGCGGACCAGCGACTTCTCCGGCGTGGACCGCGTGATCTCGACAAAGTCGGCGACGCTGGAGCCACGACGGCCCGGGGTCGTCGGCTTGTACTTGCGGATACCCATTTCTCAGTCCTCGTCCGATTCCGGACGATCCAGACCGCCCTTAGGCGGTCGGACCGCCGAAGATGTCGATACGGTCGCCCTCGGCGAGGGTCACGATGGCGCGCTTGGTGTCAGCACGCTTGCCGAAACCGGTCTTGGTGCGCTTGCGCTTACCCTGCCGGTTGATCGTGTTGACCCCGGTGACCTTGACCGAGAAGACCGCTTCCACGGCCTGCTTGATCTGGGTCTTGTTGGAGCCGGGCGCGACGATGAACGTGTACTTGTTCTCGTCGAGCAGCGCGTAGCTCTTCTCGGAAACGACCGGCTTGACGAGAACGTCGCGCGGGTCCGAGTAGGTCTTGCTGGTAACGGTCGCCTCGCTCATCAGGCGTCGCTCCCTTCGGTCTCAGCGGTCTGGGGGCCAGACACGAAGGACTCGAAGGCGGCCTGAGTGAAGACCACGTCGTCAGAGACGATCACGTCGTACGTGTTCAGCTGGCCCGGCTCCAGGATGTGCACCTGGGGCAGGTTGCGGGCGGACAGCCACGCGGCCTCGTCGGCGCGGTCGACGACCAGGAGCAGGTTCTTGCGCTCCGAGATCTTGCCGAACAGCGTCTTCGCGGCCTTCGTGGAGACTGCACCGTCGACCACGCCGGTGACGACGTGGATACGGGAGTGGCGTGCCCGGTCGGAGAGGGCACCGCGCAGGGCGGCGGCCTTCATCTTCTTCGGGGTCCGCTGCGAGTAGTCACGCGGCTGCGGGCCGTGGACGACGCCACCGCCGGCGAACTGCGGCGCACGGGTCGAACCCTGGCGCGCGCGGCCGGTGCCCTTCTGGCGGTACGGCTTGCGGCCACCACCACGGACTTCGCCGCGGGTCTTGGTCTTGTGCGTGCCCTGACGGGCAGCTGCCAGCTGTGCGACAACGACCTGGTGGATCAGCGGAACGCTGGTCTTCGCGTCGAAGATCTCCGAGGGGAGCTCGACGGTACCGGCCTTGTCGCCTGCCGGCGAAAGGATGTCAATGGTGCTCATTACCTCAAGCCCCCTTGGCCGCGGTACGGACCAGGACGAGGCCGCCGTTCGGACCGGGGACTGCGCCCTTGATGAGGAGCAGACCCTTCTCCGCGTCAACCGCGTGGATGGTCAGGTTCTGGGTGGTGACACGCTCGTTGCCCATGCGACCCGCCATGCGCATGCCCTTGAAGACACGGCCGGGGGTGGCACAGCCACCGATGGAGCCGGGCATGCGGTGCACACGGTGGGCACCGTGGGACGCCTTGCCACCCTTGAAGTTGTGACGCTTCATCACACCGGCGAAGCCCTTGCCCTTGCTCTTGCCCGTGACGTCAACCTTGACGCCGGACTCGAACACCTCGGCAGTGACCTCCTGGCCCAGCGTGTACTCGCCGGCGTCAGGGGTGCGGAGCTCCACCAGGTGGCGGCGCGGGGTCACGTCGGCCTTGGCGAAGTGGCCCTTGAGGGGCTTGTTCACCTTGCGCGGGTCGATCTCGCCGAAGGCGATCTGGACTGCCTCGTAGCCGTCGCTGTCGTTGGTGCGGACCTGGGTGACGACGCAGGGCCCGGCCTTGACGACGGTCACCGGGACGACCCGGTTGTTCTCGTCCCAGACCTGGGTCATGCCGAGCTTCTCGCCCAGGACGCCCTTAATGTTCTTAGCCATCTCGCGCGTCACCTCAGAGCTTGATCTCGATGTCGACGCCCGCCGGCAGGTCGAGACGCATCAGCGAGTCAACCGTCTTCGGCGTGGGGTCGAGGATGTCGATGAGGCGCTTGTGCGTGCGCATCTCGAAGTGCTCGCGCGAGTCCTTGTACTTGTGCGGCGACTTGATGACGCAGTACACGTTCTTCTCAGTGGGCAGCGGCACCGGGCCCGCGACCGACGCACCAGTGCGGGTCACCGTCTCGACGATCTTCTTCGCCGAGGAGTCGATGACCTCGTGGTCGTAGGCCTTGAGCCGGATGCGGATCTTCTGTCCCGCCATGGCTACTAGTAGTCCTGTCTCTCGTAACGCTCTGGAACCCGGGGGTTCTAAAGACTCCGTCTCCGACCCACGCGGTCGGGCGTGTCGCATCCCCTCTACGCAGATCTCCCGAAGGATTTCCCAACCAAGGGGGTGCGGGCCCGAGGACCGCGAGACCGGGGGCGGAACACCCACCGGGTGCCTGGCCGGTGCCCCACTGGCGCTTCCCGGAAGATTCCCGTACGTCCGACCCGCAGGGGGTCGACGAGTACTGTGGGACTCGCTTCCGGTCCTCCCGGCGGGAGGCGCGCAGCATTGACACTCAACCGAGCAACCTGAGCAGTGTGCCATACGGGGCGCGAGCCTGGCCAATCGGGCCGAGGATCTTACCCCGCGCGCTCGCTCGGTCAAACGCGGGCGCGCAGTGGGAGCAGCGCCGGGCGGCGCTCATCGTAATTCGGTCGAGTGCCGTACACCCCCGCCCCTACAGTGACCGGCCGGGCACGCCGTCGTCACCAGGGGCATCGATCATGCGTACGCACTATCCACGTACCCCTCATCTGCCCTGGTCCCCGGGGGCCGCCTCGGACGACGTACGGATCGCGGATCTCTCCGGACTGACGGGCCGCGAGGTCGTCGTCACCGAGAAGCTGGACGGCGAGAACACCACCCTCTACACCGACGGCCTGCACGCCCGCTCCCTCGATTCCGCCCACCACCCCTCACGGGGCTGGGTGAAGGCGCTCCAGGGCCGGATCGGCGCCCGGATCCCCGAAGGTCGGCGGGTGTGCGGGGAGAACATGTTCGCGCGCCACTCGATCCCGTACGGAAACCTGGAGGGCTACTTCTACGGCTTCTCGGTCTGGGACGAGGAGCACTGTCTCGACTGGGACCGGACCGTGGCGTTCCTGCGCGAACTGGGGATTCCGGTGCCACCGGTCCTGTGGCGGGGGGTGTTCGACGCGCGTGCCGAGAAGGCGCTGCGTGCGCTGAGGCCGGACACCGGGCGGCAGGAGGGGTACGTCGTCAGGCCCGTGGACGGGTTCGACGCACCGGAGTTCGGGCGCCGGGTGGCGAAGTGGGTGCGGCCGGGCCATGTACGGACCGATACGCACTGGATGCACGCCTCCGTCGTGGAGAACGGGCTCGGTCCGGCCGCCGCCCTGTGGGCCGTACGCTCCGGGGCGCCCGTCGACGCGGCGGCACTGGCCGCCGCCGTGGGCACGGCGCCGGGGGATTCCGGGGCCGCAGCCGCGATGGGGGACGCCCTCGACGCGTCGGGCCGGACGGGCGACGACCGGCTGACCGGCGTACTGGCCGCGCTGCTGCACCGCGGTCGGCGGGCCGAGCTGGCGCCCGCGCTCGCGCGGACGCTGGGGATGCCGCTCGCCCGCCGCGTCGCGGACCTCGTCGGACTGCACCCCGCGCTGCACCGCCCTTACCCGGACGAGGAGCGCCGGGCCGGACTGGCCCGGATGTCGTTCGCCGCCGATCTGCCGCTGCTGCACGCGCTGGCCGCCACGGTGGCGGACACCGACGAGGCGCGTGAACAGGTGGAGTGGTCGTCGCTGCACGCGCAGGAGGTACGGGAGCCGGACGGGCTGCGCGAGGCGTTCGCGGACCTGGACCCGGCCGCCGCCGACCGCTGCCGGGCGCAGGCCCGCGAGGCGTACGCCGCGGGGCGGGTCGGCACCGCCGAGGAAGCCGTCGCGGCGACCTGGCGGTGGCGGGCCGGGGACTTCCCCCGCCTGGTCCATCTCGTCGGCCCCTCCGGCAGCGGCAAGAGCACCTTCGCCCGCGGGCTGCCCGGCGTCGACACGTATCTCTCGCTCGACGACCTGCGGCTGGCCCGGGGATCACGCGCCGACCAGAAGGCCAACGGAGACGTACTGCGCGAGGGCCTGGACCGGCTGGACACCGCGCTCGCCGCGGGTGGCACGGTCGTCTGGGACGCCACCTCGCTCAACGTGCACCAGCGCTCCCTGGTGCACGCCGTCGCGCGGCGCAGGGACGCGCTGCTGACCCACGCCGTGGCCCTGGTCGACGGGGCGGAACTCCTGCGCCGCAACGAACGCCGCACCCACCCGGTGCCCCCGGCGGTGCTGACCTCGCAGCTGCACCGGTTCGTACCCCCGTATCCCGGCCAGGCGCACCGCACCTGGTACATCGGCGCGAGCGGAACCGTGGAGGACAGGACGTAGATGCGTACCAGCGAGGAGATCTACCACCGGGTCCGCTGGGACGCCCGGTTCGACCCGGCGCGCTTCGTGATGGGCGTGGCGCAGCGCGGGGCCGGGCCGGAACGGGTGCCGCTGCACCGGTTCACGCCCGGCGGGGAGATTCCCTGGCACCGGGTGCTGTTCTTCGAGGCGGACGGCGAGGTGGTGTGGGACCGGCCCTCGGGTGTGGACCGGATCGACGCGACGGACGCCGGGCGGGTACGCGCCCCGCGCTGGCTGCCGTCCCCCTACTTCACCTCCCGCACGCCGCACGCGTTCTCCGCGCCGAAGGACGCCTGGGCGCCCGTGCCCGAGGGCGTCCCGACATCCGCGCCGCCCGCTCTCCTGACGCTGCTGACCTGGAACACCCTCTGGGACCGCTACGACAGCGACCGCATCGACACCGCGCGGCGCCGGCCGCTCCTCCTCGACGCCCTGCATGCGGCGGACGCCGACGTCATCGCCCTCCAGGAGGCCGAGCCCGCCCTGGTCGGTCTGCTGCTGTCCGCGCCCTGGGTCCGCGAGAACTACACCTTCTGGGCCGACCCGGCCGGCCGGGATGCCGCCGACTGCGGTCTGCTGCTGCTCAGCAGACTCCCCGTGCGGGAGGCGGGCCTGCACGTTCTCGGCCAGCACAAGGCGGTCGCCGCCGTGGTCGTGGAGAGCGCGGAGGGACCCGTCACGGTCGCGGTCACCCATCTCAGCAGCGACCACTCGGCGAACGGCGCGGCCCGGCGCGACGCCGAACTGGTCGATCTGGCAACGGGGTTGGCCGCCATCGAGGGCGATGTGACGCTGCTCGGCGACTTCAACGACGGCGGCGACACCCCGCAGGAGCGGCTGGGGATGGCGGACGCCTGGAGCCGGGTGCGCGGCGCCGACGACCGGAGGCCGACCTTCGATCCGTCCGTCAACCCGCTGGCGGCCGTCTCCTCCCTGACGGGGCGGGCTTCCCGGCTCGACCGGGTGCTGGTCCGCCCGGGGCGGCTGCGGCCCGTGTCGGCGGCTCTGCTGGGCGAAGCGGCGGCGCCGGACGGGCTGTACATATCGGACCACTTCGGGGTGCGGGTGGAGCTGACCGGTGCGATGGGCGCCGCTGCGGCCGGGAACGACGCGGCGGAGGCCGATGCGGCGGACCTCGTGCGCAGAGTGGCCGCCGCCCTGCCGGAGGCGCGCGTCCACCTGGTCGGTTCACGGCGGATGGGCTGTGCGCTGCCCGGCGCCGACGTGGACCTGGTCGCGGCGCTGCCCGGGGACGGGGACCTCCCGGGGACACGGGAGCGGCTGAACGCCGCCCTGCCGGACGCCGTCGGCCTGCGCGAGGTGACCGGAGCCCGCGTACCCGGACTGCGCTTCGATCTCGCCGGGCTCCGGGTGGACCTGGTGACGGTCGCGACGGGCGGCCTCTCCCCCGCCGAGGCGGTCGCCCGCCGCGGCGAACTGGGCGAGGCGGCGGCGACGGCGCTCGGTGCGGTGAGCGACGCGGACGCGGTGCTCGCGGCGACGGACCCGCACCGGGACGCGTTCACCCGGCTCGCCCGCGAGGTGAAGGGATGGGCGCGGGCGCGCGGTCTGGACTCCGCCCCGTGCGGCGGACTGCCCGGCCTGGCATGGACCGTGCTGGCGGCCCGTACCGCCCACGAGGCCGGGGATCTGCCGCCGCTCCCCCTGCTCCGGCACTTCTTCGTGACCTGGGCCGCGTGGGACTGGAGCCGGCCGGTCGGCTCCGGTCCCCCGCCGCCGGACGCGTCCCCTCTCACCGTGCTGACCCCGACCGCCCCCGTCCGCTCCTGCACCTCGCAGGTCTCCCCAGCGGGCCGCGATCTCGTCGCCGAGGAGCTCTTTGGCGCCTGGGAGATCCTGGAGTCCGCCGCCGACACCGAGCCCGTACCGCACGCCCTGCTCTGCGCCCCGCCGCCGCTGCGTCTGCGGCATGCCGCCTGGGCGATCGTCTCCGTGCAGCCCGGCCTTGACGAGGGACGGCTCCGGGGCCGGTTCCTGGCCCTGCTCGCCGCCCTCGCGGAAGCGGGCTCCCCGGACGCCCACGCCTGGCCCCGCCCGGTCACCGCCGACGCCTCCCTCGTCCAGTACGCCATCGGCCTGGGCCGCACCCCGCCGGACGGGACCCGGCTCGCGGAGATCGGCGCCCGGCTGCTGCGCGGCATCCCGGGAGCGGGGCTGCGCCGGGCCGAGGGGGCGGCCGCACCGGAACCGCGGTGACGGAAACCGACGGCAGCCGGACTGCGAGAATCCCCGCGTGAACACCAGCACCACCGAGGCCTCCTGGGCCCTGCGCCCCGCCGAGCCCGAGGACATCGAGGTCATGGCCGAGCTGCGGGCCACCGTGATGCGCCCCGACCTGGAGCGGCTCAGGCGCTACGACGAACACCGTGTACGGCAGCGGCTGCGGGACGTGTACGCGCCGGAGCACACCTCCGTCATCCTCATGGACGGCGCGTTCGCGGGCTGTGTCACCCTGCGGCCGGTCGAGGGCGGGCTGTGGCTGGAGAACTTCTATCTCTCCCCCGCCCTCCAGGGACGCGGCATCGGCACCGGCGTGCTGCGCTCGCTGCTCGCGCGGGCCGACGAGGAAGGCATGACCGTACGGCTGGACGTACTGCAGGGCAGCGCCGCCCGCGCGCTCTACGAGCGGCACGGGTTCACCGAGGAGCGGCAGGACCCGATCGACGTGTTCATGGTGCGCACCCCCGCGTACTGATCAGGGGGCGCGGCGCCGCCCGGTTCGGCGCCGCCCGGTTCGGCGCCGCCCGGCCCACATCCGCAGAAACCCAGGCAACCCACCCTCCGGATTCTCCGTCTATCCCCTCGCGGCAGCGGCTGGCCCCCTCCGCCGCCCGCATGGAATCGGCACGCAGCGCAGGGCCGTACAGCCGCCCGCTGCGGGGGAAGTGGACGGAGCACGGTGTGACGGATCGACCTGCGTTGCGCGCATCTCGTACGGGGCTGCCGCGGCGCACCCTGCTGACGGCGGCCGGTGCGATGAGCCTGACCGCCCTCAGCGCCTGCACCGCGCCCGCATCGCCGCGCCGCCGCAACCCGACCCCCGACCCGCTGCCCGGCCTGCCCATCAGCACCTCGCACCCGGCCCTGATGATGCAGGTCCTCGCCCACCCGGACGACGACCTGTACTTCATGAACCCGGACACCCAGCAGGCCCTCGACGCCGGTACACCGCTGGTCTGCGTCTATCTGACCGCGGGCGAGGCCACCGGCGTCAACCATGCCCCGGGCCGGCCGCTGCCCGCGCCCGACAAGGCGGCGTACTCCTCCTCACGTCACCAGGGGCTCCGCCAGGCGTACGCGACGCTGCTCGGCCTCGGCAGGTTCGCAAAGTGGCAGAAGTCCGTCATCGATCTCCACGGCAACCACCGCGCCGAGATCAACCGCCTCGGAAACGGCGGCCGCAAGGTCGAGCTGATCTTCATCAACACCGCCATGCACACCTCGTACGGGCGCCTCGGGCTGCCCAGCCTCTGGCAGGACCGGCGGCTCGTCCTGCCCACCGTCGTCGCCGACGACTCGCCGCTCCAGAAGGTGGGTTCGTACACCTACGACGGGCTCGTCGACGTCCTGGGCGGACTGTTCGACCGCTACCGGCCGAGCATCGTGCACACCATGGACCCGGACCCCGACATCCAGCACAGCAGCGAGCTCGTCCGGCGGCGGGACAGTGAGCAGAAGGGCTACTCCGACCACCCCGACCACACCGCGACGGCGTTGTTCACCTGGACGGCGCTGATCCGGTGGGTGGCCCGGACCACGGCCGCGGGCGGCGGGGTGCCGAGCTTCGCCACCACCGCGTTCCGCGGCTACTACAACCGGCACTGGCCCAAGAACCTGCCGCCGGCCGTGCTGGCCGAGAAGGCATCGCACCTGGTGCCGTACGGGGGCTCGGCCGACTGGCGGTGCGGCAACCCCGCGGGCTGCGGGGACTACAACGTGGGCGGCAACCGACCGCTGACCAACCGGAAGGGCTGGGTACGGTCCACCCGCTACCGCTACCCGGGCCCACGGCCCGTCGTCGCCACCGACCCGGACGGCCGGCTCGTCGCGTATGGGGTGCTGGGGCTGCGGGCGGTGCGCTGGCGCGAGAGCGCGCCGGGCAGCGGGACGTGGGACACCCCGGACGACCTCGGCGGCGGCCCGCTCGCGCCGATCCTGGGCGGCGCGACCCTGCCGGACGGGCGGCAGCTGCTCCTCGGGCTGCGGTTCGCCGCGCTCAGCGGACACGGCGGGGACAACGAACGCGAGATCGTCGTGCTGGAACAGCGCTCCCCCGGCGGCGGCTTCCGTGCCTGGCAGGGGCTGGGGAACCCGGTGCGGGATGACGACGGCGGGCGCCGGATCGGCGTCCCGGTCGCGATCGCCGCCCCCGACGGACGGGTCCATCTCTTCGTGCGGAACGCGGAGAAGGGCCTCAGTACGCGGGTACGGGACACGGCCGGGCGGTGGAGCGGCTGGCGGGACACGGGCGGCGGCGAGATCCAGGACGGGCTGAGTGCCGTGGTGAACGACGCGGGGTGTGTCCATGTGTTCGCGGCGGGCCGTTTCGCGGTGCACCACTGGACGCAGGACGCGCCCGGGGACGAGGTCACCGCGCGCACCCAGATCAGCGGGGTGCCGGTGCCCGGCGACGGCCCGGCCGCGCTGCCCGGGGCGGACGGGACCATCGAGCTGTACTACCGCGCGGCGGCGAAGGCGGCTCTGACGACCGTACGGACCGGGGAGACGGCGGCGGAGACCGGCATCGACGGGTACGGGCGGCTGATCGAGGACCGGGTGGGCTTCGACGGGTACGGGCCGGTCACCGCCGGCGGGTCGTCGCAACGCGCGGTACTGCTCGGCCGCTCCGAGAAGGGCCTGATCCAGGTCCGTACCGCCGGAAGGCTCGTCGTACGACAGCGCGGCCCCGTCGCGCTGGACGGCCCCGCGCTGCACGTCGGAACGGCCGGCCGGCCGACGGTGGTGGCACTGGGGGTCGACGCCCACCCCTGGCTCTGGCGCCCCCTGCCGGCCTGACGACGCACGTGAGCGCATGCCGAAGTGTCGCGGCTGACATCCTCTGATCATGATCAAGGTGCTGATCGCCGAGGACATGACGGTCGTACGGGAGGGACTCGTCGCCGTGCTCGGGCGCGAGCACGGCATCGAGGTCGTGGCCCAGGCCGCCCGCGGGGACGAGGTGTTCGCGGCCGCCCTGGCCACCCGCCCCGACGTTGCGGTGCTGGATGTGTCCATGCCTGGCCAGGACGGCATCGCCACAGCCCGTGAGCTCACTGAACGACTGCCGTCATGCCGCACCCTCATCCTGACCGTGCTCGACCGGCCAGGACACCTCCGGGCAGCCCGGAAAGCGGGCGCGGCCGGTTACCTGCTGAAGTCGGCCTCGGCCAGGCAAGTGGTGGCCGCGATCCGCACGGTGGTGGCGGGCGGCACGGTGTACGACCCCGGTCTGCTCGCCGAGGAACGCGACGCCGGCGCCTCCCCACTCACCCCACGCGAAACCGACATCCTGCGCCTGGCCGCCCAGGGCATGGGCGCCGCCGAGACGGCGGCCGAGCTGTTCCTCTCCGTACGCACCGTCCGCAACCATCTCTCCCTCGCCACGGGCAAACTGCACGCACGCACCCTCGTGGACGCGGTACGCATCGGGGAATGGCACGGATGGATTTGACGCCTGTGTCCTGCTGTCGGCCCTGCCGACGATGCCCGGATCTCACTCGACGGCAAGTCACTCCGTACGTCGCTCGAACATTCACGCCACAGCCAGGATCAGTCCGACGGACCCGAGGATGGGGCACCATCGGCCTTGCCGACGAACAACGTATCGACAATTCCGCCGATCAGGTACAGGCAACCCAGCGCGAAGAACACCGCAGAGTTCCGCTGTTGATCAACTTGGTTCAGTAACCCCTTTCGTCGTGATCAAGGCATCTGACGGAGCTCACCGTTCAGCGGTGGCCCTCGCCGACTTTCGCCTTGCGATGAGGGCGCGATGCCGGGACGAAGAACCCCGGCGGCGCATTCCGGTCATGACGGAGAGAACCGCAACCGGTACGACGGTGACTCCGCCGTCCGCGCCGCGGCTCCCGACGACTGCCGGGCAGCGCTGTCGGCACGACCCGGCAGCCGTCAACCACCCTTGGAGGCGCTCACAAATGGGAGTTCGATCAGCTCGCGGCAGACGTTGCGCGCCGGGCGCCCATTTTGTGAGCTCCTCTTAGGGCCCGCAGAGAATTAATGTGTGGGTTTTATGACTTGACATCGCAGGTCAGCGCGTCGCTCGCCCTCATGTTGTTCATCTGCGGACCCTTAGGCGGAAGGAGTCTCATCTACTCGGCACACGCCCTGTCTGTCGATCTCCTCGGCGGACATCGGACCGTCGGTCGTCCAGAACTGACCTTCGGAAAGCTGGGCCGTTGTGACTTCGGAGGGAGCGAAAGCGACTTCCGGTCCACCGGAGGAACCAGCGAGCGTGAACGACACCGCCAGTTCCTCTGGCAGGTTCCGCGGCCGCACACCAGACCCCGGCTTCAGGAACGCCGCGGCATCCCAGAGCATCACCTCACCGCGTCGCCCTGTCTCGGTCCGGGGTGCGGACGCCTGCCACAGCAGCCGTTCGGCTTCGTTGTCGAAAACCTCGACCTTCTCGACCCTCTCGTCCGGACAGACTGGGGCCTTCACCGTGATATGCGCGCCGTCGATCCTGACGCCTACAGGCGGAGGTCCCGGGTCGGACATCATAGAAACACCGACGACCCATACCCCGACGGCCGCCAAGCACGTCAAGCCGACGGCGCCGAGCAGCACGAACAGCCACCAAGGCCGCCTTGAGGACTGCTTCAGCACGAGTAACCCCCATCGGTCCATACGGCACGCCGCTCCCATTTGTTGCGGCATGGATTGGCCCCTGCTCTGAAGTACATGTAGGCGAAACGACGACCACAGCGCTGCAGGCTCAGGTACACGTACCGCTTGGCCCGCGATATCCCGGGTAGCGACGGCAGACGGAATCCTGACCCGCTCTGGTGAGTGACTACTGAGAACTCTCGTCAGGGCCGCGAGGCCTGACATGCCGCCCGTGCGATCTTGCGGTCAACCAGCGAATGAATGCGCCAGTCGGCCAGACCACCGGGGACCATGCGCAGTAGGCGGCGGTCAATACGGCCACAACCAAGCATCCAGGTGTGACGAAAAATTGACCAACGGCTCTGGCCCTGCCGATTATGTCTCCGGCCCCCTGCAGGAGACCGGATCCAAGGACGAAAAGACCAGTTAGTCCCAGAATATAAATTCCAGCTGTAAAGCGGGACCATTTCCCGGTAGGTCTCACGCTCGCGCCCAGCGAGATGAATGCAGGTCCCACCACTGGAGCCAGGGCGGCGTAAAGAAGTGCGACTATCGAAACAATGATGGTCGAGGTGCGTGAAACATACCCCCAAAGATGATCGACGAAGCCTCCTGGCTGTGTCGCCGTCGCGCCGGCAGCCCCGACGAGTAGCAGCCATATGTACGCCAGGCAGAAAGCCAATCGATTTTTCATATTCCTGTCGACGTTGCCCACGCTTTCCTCAAATCCTTCCTTCGCTGCCTGGCACAGAGTTCCGGTGACCGGGTGGCGCATCGGTGTGCCACCCGGTCACCTCTGTCTCCGCTCGGATTGGCGGTTACGGGTGCGGCGGGCTAGCGCCCCTCCCGGCAACGTTTGCCCCGTCGCGCCGCCCAGCACGCACTCCCGCACCCTCGTCGACGCGGTGCGCATCAGGGAGCGGCACGGGTGGATCTGACGGTCCCGACCGCCAGATCCACCGGTTCCCCATCGTTTACTGACGTATAGCTCCCTTTCGGTCGTCGACGGGGTACTCACTCACGGGCCATCTTTGCGCTCCCCCTCCCCGCGTCTGCGCTTCAACCCCTCCCGGATCTCACCGATCGCGCCCACCGAGATCGCGACACCGAGTGCCACTTCCAGCACGCCCCATATCAGCGACCAGCCAGAATCTTTGATTCTGCTGATCCCGCTTCCCAGCATGGAGGGGACGAAAACCAGGAGAAACGTCAACTTGTATCGGTGCATCGGTCCTTCTATTCGCAAGCTGAACGGAGTTCACCGACAGCTGGACTTTCCTGTGTACTTCCTGCAGACCGAGCGACGACCGTCGTTCGTCAATGAGTCATTCCAGTCATTCCGGAATCGGCGATTGGCGTTCCAGTTCCGGAAATCGCTCACCGCGGTCTGCACGCCCCAGCCCGCCCCCGCGCAGGTGACAAACCTGCCGCCAGATTTGAAGCACCGCCGCACCGTCGAGCGAGGGCTCTTCGCAGCGCGCCACACATTACGGGCCGTCTTCACCCGGCCGAAGGGCGCAACGAGCGCCGCCGAGCTGATCGCGAACTTCCCGGACCAGTAAATCGACCGCCAGTTGGGGTTGCGGCCGGTTCGGTGCATCTTG
Organism: Streptomyces sp. NPDC104309; assembly: GCF_055584025.1. NCBI lineage: Bacteria > Bacillati > Actinomycetota > Actinomycetes > Kitasatosporales > Streptomycetaceae > Streptomyces > Streptomyces sp. NPDC104309. Next base: position 154,085 of record NZ_JBVJMV010000015.1, read on the forward strand.
TTGGTGAATCGCTTCCACTGCTTCTTCGCCCAGCTCCATCTTCCGTCGAGGTCGAACTGGTTCACCGGGTCAGCGTGTGTGTATTCGTAGGCGTTCGCATTGCCCCCGTACACAGGGTCGGGCGACAGGAACCGCCCGGTGACCGGGTTGTAGAGGCGCACGCCCATCAACGTCAGCCCGGTGAGCGTCTCCGCCGAGCGCTGCTTGCCGCCAAGCCAGCCGTACCGCACCGGCAGCTGACCGGCCCGCGGATTGCCGTACTCGTCGCTGTCGAACGCGACGATGCCTTCTCCCTCCGCGAGCGGAAGGGCGAGCATCACGTCGCCGTGGACGTTGGTGAGTTGCAGGGCGGTGCTGCCATCCGCCGAACCCGTCGTCGCGGCGAGGTCGCCCGACGCGGACTCGACATTGCGGCTCACCGCGCCGCTCGTCCCCGCGGCCGTGTCCTCCGCCGTCCAGCGTGGGTTGTCCCCGTCGCCGTCGTAGTGGTTGAGCTTGGCCGCCGACCGGGTCCAGGTGCCGTCGATGTCCGTCTCGACGGACCAGGCACGGAAGCGCTGTGCCGCGTCCAGCGTCCAGGTCTGGCGCTGGTCATCCGTGATCTGGGACTGAACCAGATCGTTGGCGTAGTACGCGAAGGACGAGCCCGGCATGGCCGTGGTGCGGCCGAACGCGTCGTACGCGTACCCCGTGTCCACGAGCCGGTCGCCGCTGTCATAGGCGTGCGACGTCGTCGTGACCGCGCCCGTGCTCGTGCAGTCGGCGCCCTCCGGTGCGGCGGACGATGTCAGCCGGGTGCGGTTGGTGCGCTTGTCGAAGGTGTAGGCGCGGCGCGTGCACACATCGCCCACGGTGTCGTCGACCGAGGTCAGCCGGCCCGCCTTGTCGTACGCGTACTCCTGCGCCGACCAGCCGGTGTGCGACGTGACCTGTCCGTGGACGGACTCGGAGGCCATGTCCGAGGCCACCAGCACACCGTCGCTGTCCCGCGTGTAGGTGCGGCCCACCGTGGTGCCGGTGGTGTCCTGGTCGACGGTGAGGGTGTAGCCGCCGGGGAGCCGCTCGGTGGCGACCCCGCCGTCCGCGTCGTACGCGGTCGTGAAGGCGCCCGCCACCGAGTCCACCGTCTTCGTGGCCAGACCGCGCGGCTCGGCAGTGTGGTCGTAGGTGTACGTCACCGTCGACGGGACGGAGTCCGTGACCTTCGTCCGGCGACCGAGCAGGTCGTACTCGGTGGTGGTCACACCCCCGTCCGCGTCCGTGTAGGACACCTCACGGCCCAGCTTGTCGAACGCCCTGGTGATCGTGCCGCCGGTCGTGGAGACCGTGCGGGCCGCCTGGCCGGTGTTCGGGTCGTACTCGGTCGTGGCGTCCGGCACCGCCGCCCCCAGGCCACCCGTCGTCGCCGTTTTCAGGGCGCGGCCGGCGGCGTCGTACGTGCTGGTCGTGGTCCGGGTGATCCCGTTGGCGGTCTCCGCCGCCTTGACCGTCGCCCCGTACCAGTCGTACTCGGTGGTGGTCACCGGCAGGCCGCTCGGATTGCTCCCGCCGCCCGTGACCGCTCCAGCGGGTCCGGTGGAGCAGACAAGGTCCGCCCACTCGGGGCGCCCCGCGCAGGTGCCCGTACCGGTCGCCGACCAGTACGTCGTGACGCGTGTGGCGGCGTCCGTGCCGGTGGCGCCGGGCAGCAGCTCCTTGATGACCCGGCCCTGCGCGTCGTACTCCTTGGTGCTGGTCAGGGCGAGGCCGGACGGATCGGTGATCGTCTTCGTCGGCAGGCCCTTGACCCAGTCGTACGTCGTCTGCGTCACCCGCTGCTCTGCGTGGGTCGCCGGGAAGTCCAGGAGCTGGGCTCCGGTGACGACCTTGGTGATCTGGTTCTCCACCGTCGCCGTTCCGTCGGTGGGACGGCCCTCGTCGTAGGTGTTCTTCGTCCAGGTGCGGGCCACCACCGACTCACCTGCCGGAAGCGTGGTCGAACCGGAGGTGACGGACGTGGTCAGATCGACGCGGCGGGCCGGGCCGAACTCCTCCAGCTCCTTGATGCCCTTGTCGTCGTAGATGGTGCGGGTGGCGAGCAGTTCGGCACGCGCCGCCGAGGACAGTCCGTCGAGGCCGAGGTCGGCCAGGGTCTCCTTCGCCGCCGCCGTCCTGCCCACGGCGATCTCCCGGTTGCGGGCGGTGAGCTCGCGCACCGTGTTGCCGTACTGGTCGTAGTCGGTGGCGGAGATGTGGCCGCCGGGCTGTGCGGTGTTGACCTGACGCCCGGAGGCGTCGGTGTAGGTGACGGTGGCGCGCCTGTAGTCGCCCGCCCCGAGCCCCGAACCCGCGTGGGAGGCGGGGACGACGTCGGCGGGGAATACGGCGGTCGCGTCGGTCGGCGCCGCGCCCTGTCCCCAGGCCGCGGTGTCCGAGGTGCCCAGCGCGTACGGGGCCTTGGTTCCGCTCAGCGGCACGTCGTAGACGAGACTCGTGGTCGCCGTGCCCTCGGGCGTGGCGCTCGTGCCCGGCTTGAGGGCAGCGCGCGACACCTTCAGGAGCATCCCGTCACCCGCGGTCGCCGCGTTGCCCGCCTTGCCGTACGTCATGGTCCACGGCAGCTCGCCCGGCGGCGTCACCTGGGTGATCCGGCCCGCGTCGTCGTACGTGTACTCCGTCTTCAGAGCGGGCGAGATCTGCGGGTGCCAGGCCTGCCGCAGCCGGCCCGCGCTGTCGTAGGTGAATGTCTGCACGGCCTTCGCGGTGGCCGCCGACGCGCCCGGCGCCGTGGCCCAGAGGCGGATCTCGCGCAGCTGGTCCTTGAAGTCGCCCAGCGTGCTCCCCGTGGCCGTCGTGGTTGCCGCGTAGACGAACTCCAGCGAGCGGCAGCCCTTGGTGGACGGCGTCGCCGTGCAGGTGCTCGCGGACGCGGCCGTCGTGGGCGCGATGATGCGCGCCGGTCGGACCAGCTTGTCGGTTCCGACGGTCAGTGTCTCGGAGACGACCGTGGTGGTGGAGTTGGTGAGCCCGTCCATGGTGGAGGAGGCGACCTGCCAGGTGGTGGCGCCCGACGGCTTGGTGAAGACCGTGACCGTGCCTTCGGTGTCCTTCAGTGTGAACGACCCGGTCAGCGAACCGGTCAGGGTGAACTCATCGGCGCCGGGCTCCGGCTTCCAGCCGCCGTTGCTGAGCTTGGTGAAGCCCAACTCCTCGCCGTCGACGTCCACCAGGGCAACCGAGGTCGTGGTGGACTGCTTGAGGTACGACCAGTCGGATTCGGTCAGCTCCGCGACCGTCCCCGCGCTCCACTCCTTGCCGTAGATCGGGAACTGCCCGCTCTGCTTCGCCCCGGCATCGGGCTTCCGCGAGGAGGCGGTGCGCGTGACGGACAGGTCGTAGGCGGAGGCGTCGGTCTCGGAGAGGGTGAGGTCGCCGGTCAGCAGGTTCACCGTGCCGGGACCCACCGACTCGCTGGGCGCGGTCCCCGCGTTGCGGTCGACCGTCACGGTCGCCACCGGGGAGTAGCGGGTCACCGAGCCGTCCGTGAAGGCGGCTCGGACGTCGACCGGGCCGTCCTCGGCGAGGCTGTCGGTGATGTTCCAGGTCAGCTTCGGCGGGCTGCCGGCGATGATGGCCAAGGGCCAGCCGGTCACCTTCGCTCCGTCGGCGTCCTTGGTGACGGCGGCGGAGGGAACGTCGGCCCAGGTGTCCGTCTCTCCCCGTCGGTACTGGTACGTGACACCGGTGTAGGTGGGCTTGCCCTTCGCGCCGAGGCTCAGCCGCCGGGCCGGCCGGTCGCCGTCACGAGGCGTCAGGAGGGCCGCGCCGTCGCCGACGCCGAACTCGTACGCGGTGGTGGCGTTGGACAGATTGCCGCCCGAGTCGATCGTCCGCGCGTACAGCGTGTGCCAGCCGTCGCCCGGCTTGAGGGTGACGGTCAGCGGGTCGCCGCCGCTGCCCTTGACCGTGTCGTCGATCCGCTTCGGGGTGGCCGGGTCGTTCAGACCGTACAGATACCCCTGGCCGTCGGTGGAGGTGGTGGAGAAGGTGCACTGGGCACCGTCGGCGTTCTTCTCCGTCCAGGTGTCCTTGGCGTACGGGACACAACTGACGCCGGGCGCGGCGGGCTTCGCCGTGTTCAGCACGAAGGTGGTGTAGCCGGTCCACGCCCCGTACAACGAGCCGTCGTAGCCCCGCACCCGGTAGCGCAGGTGTGAGCCGGACGGGAAGGCGTTCGCCGCCGGGACCGTGATCTTCGCGGTTCCGCCGGAGGCTACCCCGGCACTCGTGGCGGTGTATGCGTATCCGGCCCCGTCGGTGTACTTGGGGTCCGCGGTGATCTCGAACTGCGCCTTGACCGTGTCGCCGTCCGCGTCGGTCACCTTGGCCGAGAGCTGCGGGGTGAGGGAGGTGACGTACCGCTTGCCGTTGTAGGCGTTCACCTGCGATGGCGTGATGGCCACCGAAGCCGGCTTCGCGGGGTAGGAGTTGTACTTCACCGTCAGGTGCGGTTCCACCGCATTGTCACCGGCGGCGTACTTGGACGAGCGGTACCGACGCCAGGTGCTGGAATCCGTCTCCGTGACGCCCCGCACCTGCACGCCGTGGTTGGCGGCTCCGTCCGCCCAGGCCTGCACGATGCCCGCGACGTTGAAGTTGACGGTGCCCGCCGGGCAGGCCGATGAGAATCCGAGCGCCTTGGTACTGGTGACCGCGCCGGTATCGGTGGTGGACGGCTGGGCTCCCCAGGTCAGTCCGGAGTTCGTCCACGACGAGGTGACCCGGCGTATCTGCGTACCCGAGCCATTGGTGGCGCAGGTCGCGGACCAGTACGAGTACAGCGACAGGTTCGCGGAGAGGATCTTCTGCCCGCCGAACTTGGCGACGTCGAACTTCAGATAGGACCGCGCCTTGGTCGAACCCGCGTCGTACGTACCGGACTTGAGTTCCTTGGACGATGACTGCGAGTCGGGATAGTTGGTCGCGACCCAGGTGTCGGTGGACGCCGCCAGTGTCGAGGTCGGGTCGACGGTCACGGGGTAGGTGAGCCCGGACGTCCGGAAGTACTCCGGGTCGGGCTTGAGCACCAGTGTCTGCGCGCCGTCCTTCGCCGTTTCGATGCTGGTGTCCACCTGGGCGAGGTGCCGGGACTCGCCGGACGCGGGATCGGTGGAGGAGTCCCACATCACCGGTGCAGGCGCTTCGGCGGTCAGCTTCCCCGCCGCGTCCTTGAGCAGGAGCCTTCCGGTCTCCTCGTCCCGGAACAGCACAAGTCCCTTCAGCCGCAACGGAATGCGGTAGACGGGTGGCTGGGCCGGCGCCTTGTCGAGGACGACGTTCTGCTCGAACCCGTCGGCCAGCGCCCGCACCGTCAGGGTCTGACTGCCGCCCAGGTCGTAGGAGGCGAGGTCACCTTCGACCTCGGCCTTGGGGAGCGCCTCCTGCCAGCCCATGCCGAACGACTTCGCTCCGCGCTCGACGGAGGCCAGCAGGCCGGGTTCGGTTCCCCCTCCGCCGGAGACCGTGATGTCGGCGAGTGCCGTCCGCGGCTCGTAGTCCCGGCCGACCCGCTCCAGTTCGGTGTCGAGGTCGACCCACGCGCCCTTGCTCTCGCGCGTGCGTACCGGTGCCTGGAACAACTCGGCCGACAGACTCCCGTCCGGCTCCGCGTACGTGGTCGAGGTCTCGGTCCGCTCGGACAGGACCTCCACGCGGTTGCCCGAGAGCCGGGCCGCGACCCGCGCCGCGTTGACGTCGGCGGCCTCGGTGACCTTCTTCGGGGGCGTGGGGGCGGCGCGGAACGCCGCCGCCTCCTTCCCGGCGGACATGCCGACGGCTTCGCCGGTGGTGGCCACGGTGACCGCCACCTCCGCGACCAGCAGGCCGGCCAGCGTCAGGGCGATCCGGGGCAGGGCCCGTCTCTTCCTGCTCGCGTTGGGGGCTCTTGACGCGTTCCACTCGCTCTTCACAGGAGGTGACTCCCTCGTTCGACGACCGAATCGCCGACGAGTCAAGTCTCCGCACCCTGAGTAGTGAAGTGACCACGTCACGAATACGGATTCGCATCCGGATCACCACAGGCCACGACGGTCCTCGGACCGACCCGGCGTACAACCCTCCGCGCCCCTCTCACGTCCTGGAAGTCGATGCTCCGTTTCCGTCGCCCTTCCCCGCGCCACGCCCTCACCGCCGGCACCACGCTTGTTCTCCTGGTCGGCGGAACCGTCGCGCTGCTCGCTCTGGACCTGGTCACGCTCCCCCTGAGCCGCCGGTCGGCCGTGACCGCGCTGATCCTGCTGATCCTCCTGCCCGCCGTGCTCCTCGGGCAGTACGCGCCCCCGCCGTACCGTCTGCGCTACCGGGCCCGATGGGTTCTCCTGATCCTCCAGGCCGGGCTCACCTACGGACCGGTGCTGCTGCTCAAGCTGCCCTGGCTGAGTCTGCTGGGGTTCTTGGCCGGGGCCGTCCTGCTGACCGTTCCGCGCCCCGCCTCTCTGCTCGTCGCGGTGGCGGTCTGTGCCAGCGGTCCACTTCTGGTCAGCGGACTTGAGTTCGAGAACCGCAGCGGCCTCGGCGTCCTGATCGCCACCCTGACCACGGCGGGCAGCGTCTACGGCATTGCCCAGCTCGCGCTCTTCGTCGCCCGGCTGCACGCCGCGCAGAACCACGCCGCCCACACGGCCGTACAGACCGAACGCGACCGTATCGCCCGCGATCTGCACGACGTCCTCGGCTCCGCGCTCGCCCTGATCGCGATCCGCGCCTCCCAACGCACGGAGGACGACGAGCCCGCCGCCGTCCTCGACGAGATCGCCGCCACCGCCCGGCGCACCCTCGCCGAGGTTCGAGCCGTCTCCCGCGACAACGTCACCCTGTCACTGGCCACGGAACTCGCCCAGGCGGTCCACGTCCTCGCCACCGCCGGGATCACCGTGCGCAGCGACATCGCCCCGATCACCCCCGACGAACTGCCCCGGGCCGTCGACCACTGTCTCGCCGTGGTCGCACGGGAGGCCGTCGCCAATGTCCTGCATCACTCCAGAGCGACCCACTGCTCGATCTCCCTGAGTGTCGCCCGCACGAAACCCACCAACCACGGGTCCGTCGAACTCTCCGTGGGCAACGACGCCACCGACTCGCCCGGTACCACCGCTCCGGGCACCGGCCTCACCAACCTCGCCGCCCGCGCCGCCGCACTCGGCGGAACCGTGACCACCGAGCGGCCGTCGCCGGGACACTTCCGTCTGCTGGTCCGGCTGCCACTGCCGAGCGGCAGCCGGATCACGGGCCGAATCCGACACCCGGACACACCACGGGGCCCCGCACCTCAACGCGACCCCGTGGGCTGACTCGGGACCCGCATGACGTCCGTCAACGCCGAAGGGCCCCGGCCCACCGCTTGCGCGGAGGATCGGGGCCCTTCTTGGTGCTCTGTGCGGAGCAACCAGGTCAGACAGTCAGGTAATTACTTGACGATCTTGGTGACCTGGCCGGCGCCCACGGTCCGGCCACCCTCACGGATGGCGAACTTCAGGCCCTCTTCCATGGCGACCGGCTGGATCAGCGCGACGTTCATGACGGTGTTGTCGCCCGGCATGACCATCTCGGTGCCCTCGGGAAGGGTCACAACGCCCGTCACGTCCGTGGTACGGAAGTAGAACTGCGGGCGGTAGTTGTTGAAGAACGGGGTGTGACGGCCACCCTCGTCCTTCGACAGGATGTAGGCCTGGGCCTCGAACTCGGTGTGCGGCGTGACCGAACCGGGCTTGATGATGACCTGGCCGCGCTCGACGTCCTCGCGCTTGATGCCACGGAGGAGCAGACCGACGTTCTCACCGGCCTGGCCCTCGTCGAGCAGCTTGCGGAACATCTCGATGCCGGTGACCGTGGTGGTGGTCTTCTCGGTCTTGATACCGACGATGTCGACGGTCTCGTTGACCTTCAGGACACCACGCTCGATACGACCGGTGACGACGGTGCCACGACCGGTGATCGTGAAGACGTCCTCGATCGGCATCAGGAACGGCTTGTCGACGTCGCGCTCGGGCTGCGGGATCGACTCGTCGACGGCCTTCATCAGGTCGAGGACGGTCTGGCCCCACTCCTTGTCGCCCTCAAGAGCCTTGAGCGCCGAGACCTTGACGACCGGCAGGTCGTCGCCCGGGAACTCGTACTCGGAGAGGAGCTCACGGACCTCGAGCTCGACGAGCTCCAGGATCTCCTCGTCGTCCACCATGTCGGCCTTGTTCAGGGCGACGACGATGTACGGAACGCCGACCTGGCGGGCCAGGAGCACGTGCTCCTTGGTCTGCGGCATCGGGCCGTCGGTGGCGGCGACCACGAGGATAGCGCCGTCCATCTGCGCAGCACCGGTGATCATGTTCTTGATGTAGTCCGCGTGACCCGGGCAGTCGACGTGCGCGTAGTGACGCGACTCCGTCTGGTACTCGACGTGCGCGATCGAGATCGTGATACCGCGCTGGCGCTCCTCAGGAGCCTTGTCGATCTGGTCGAAGGCCGAGGCCTCGTTCAGGTCCGGGTACGCGTCATGCAGCACCTTGGTAATGGCGGCCGTGAGGGTCGTCTTACCGTGGTCGATGTGACCGATGGTGCCGATGTTGACGTGCGGCTTAGTCCGCTCGAACTTCGCCTTCGCCACTGGGTCCTCCTGTGGAGTGGTTCTGTACGCCTTGCTTCATCGGCGCCAGGTGATCTTTGCTGGGATGCCGGGGCCGGGGGCATTCACCGCATTGCTTGCGCTCTGCGACGAATGCCCCACCAGGCTCCGGTGACAAGCCTAAAGCGTGAGCTCGGGAGAGTTACTCGCCCTTGGCCTTCGCGATGATCTCCTCGGCGACGTTCCGCGGAACCTCGGCGTAGGAGTCGAACTGCATCGAGTAGCTTGCGCGACCCGAGGTCTTGCTGCGGAGGTCTCCGACGTAGCCGAACATCTCCGAAAGGGGCACGAGGCCCTTCACGACGCGAGCGCCGCTGCGCTCCTCCATGGCCTGGATCTGGCCACGGCGGGAGTTGATGTCACCGATGACATCGCCCATGTAGTCCTCGGGCGTGGTCACCTCGATGGCCATCATCGGCTCAAGGAGCACGGGGGACGCCTTGCGGGCACCCTCCTTGAACGCCTGCGAACCGGCGATCTTGAACGCCAGCTCGGAGGAGTCGACCTCGTGGTAGCCACCGTCGAGAAGGATGACGCGGACGCCCACCATCTCGTAGCCGGCCAGGATGCCGAACTGCATGGCTTCCTGAGCACCCGCGTCCACCGAGGGGATGTACTCACGGGGGATGCGGCCACCGGTGACCTTGTTGACGAACTCGTACGAGGTCTCGCCGCTCTCGATGGGCTCGATCGCGATCTGCACCTTGGCGAACTGACCGGTACCACCGGTCTGCTTCTTGTGGGTGTAGTCGATGCGCTCGACGGCCTTGCGGATCGTCTCGCGGTACGCGACCTGGGGCTTGCCGACGTTGGCCTCGACGCGGAACTCGCGCTTCATCCGGTCGACGAGCACCTCGAGGTGAAGCTCGCCCATACCACCGATGATGGTCTGGCCGGTCTCCTCGTCCGAGTGAACCTGGAAGGAGGGGTCCTCCTCCGAGAGGCGCTGGATGGCGACACCCAGCTTCTCCTGGTCACCCTTGGACTTGGGCTCGATGGCGACCTGGATGACCGGCGCCGGGAAGTCCATGGACTCCAGGATCACCGGGTTCTTGTCGTCGCACAGCGTCTCACCGGTGGTGGTCTGCTTCAGGCCCATGACGGCGATGATGTCGCCCGCGCCCACCGACTCGATCTCCTCACGCTTGTTCGCGTGCATGCGGTAGATCTTGCCGATGCGCTCCTTCTTGCCCTTGACGGAGTTCAGCACCGCGGTGCCGGACTCCAGGCGGCCCGAGTAGACCCGGACGAAGGTGAGCTTGCCGAGGTGCGGGTCGCTCATGATCTTGAAAGCGAGGGCCGCGAGCGGCTCGTCCTCGGACGGCTTGCGCTTGACGATCTCCTCCGGGTCCTTGACGCTGTGGCCCTCGATGGCCTCGACGTCCAGGGGGGAGGGGAGGTAGCGCACGACGGCGTCGAGCAGGGGCTGGACGCCCTTGTTCTTGAACGCGGTGCCGCAGAACACGGGGGTGACGGTCGTCTCGCCGTCCTTGCCCGAGTTGATGGTGATGCGACGGATGCCCTCGTAGAGCTGCTCCGCGGAAGGCTCTTCGCCCTCCAGGTAGAGCTCCATGAGCGTCTCGTCGCTCTCCGCGGCGGCCTCGAGGAGCTTGGCGCGCCACTCGTCGGCAGCCTCGACCAGGTTGGCCGGGATGTCGACGATGTCGTACGCCTCGCCCTTGGTCGCCTCGGCGGGGTAGACGAACGCCTTCATCGTCACGAGGTCGACGACACCCGTGAAGTCGGCCTCGGCACCGATGGGGAGCTGCATCACGATCGGGGTCGCGCCGAGGCGGTCCGTGATCATCTGGACGCAGCGGAAGAAGTCGGCACCGGTGCGGTCGAGCTTGTTGACGAAGCAGATACGCGGCACGCCGTAGCGGTCCGCCTGACGCCAGACGGTCTCGGACTGCGGCTCGACGCCCGCCACACCGTCGAACACGGTGACGGCACCGTCGAGGACGCGGAGCGAACGCTCCACCTCGACGGTGAAGTCGACGTGACCCGGGGTGTCGATGATGTTGATGGTGTGGTCAACATCATTGAGCGGCCAGTGACAGGTCGTCGCGGCGGACGTGATCGTGATGCCGCGCTCCTGCTCCTGCTCCATCCAGTCCATCGTGGCAGCGCCGTCGTGGACTTCACCGATCTTGTACGAAACGCCGGTGTAGAAGAGGATCCGCTCGGTGGTGGTCGTCTTGCCCGCGTCGATGTGGGCCATGATCCCGATGTTGCGGACCTTGGCCAGGTCAAGCGAAGTGGTGGCCATAAGGCTCAATCTTCTCTCGGTCTCGATGTGGGTAGCGACTACCAGCGGTAGTGCGCGAAGGCCTTGTTGGACTCGGCCATCTTGTGGGTGTCCTCACGCTTCTTGACGGCAGCGCCAAGACCGTTGGACGCGTCGAGCAGCTCGTTCATGAGGCGCTCGGTCATGGTCTTCTCGCGGCGGGCGCGGGAGTAACCCACGAGCCAGCGCAGCGCGAGGGTGGAGGCGCGACCGGGCTTGACCTCGATCGGCACCTGGTAGGTGGCGCCACCGACACGGCGGGACTTGACCTCGAGCGAGGGCTTGACGTTCTCAAGCGCGCGCTTCAGCGTGATGACCGGGTCGTTGCCGGTCTTCTCGCGGAGGCCTTCCATGGCGCCGTACACGATCCGCTCGGCGGTGGAGCGCTTGCCGTTGAGCAGGATCTTGTTGATCAGCGAGGTGACAAGAGGAGAACCGTAGACCGGGTCGATGATGACCGGGCGCTTCGGGGCGGGGCCCTTACGAGGCATTCTTACTTCTCCTTCTTGGCGCCGTAGCGGCTGCGGGCCTGCTTGCGGTTCTTGACACCCTGGGTGTCAAGGGAACCGCGGATGATCTTGTAACGAACACCCGGCAGGTCCTTCACACGGCCACCACGCACGAGCACGATGGAGTGCTCCTGCAGGTTGTGTCCCTCACCCGGGATGTAGGCCGTGACCTCGATACCGGAGGTCAGACGCACACGCGCGACCTTACGGAGTGCCGAGTTCGGCTTCTTCGGGGTGGTCGTGAACACACGCGTGCAGACGCCGCGGCGCTGGGGCGAACCCTCAAGTGCGGGCGTCTTGTTCTTCTCGACCTTGTCCTGCCGGCCCTTCCGGACCAGCTGCTGGATCGTAGGCACTACTTCTCCGGTTTCTGTGTGCCGTTCGTGAAACTAACCTGGAACGTCACCGACCCACGCGGTCGGGTGTGTCGAATACTGCAGGCTCCTGCCGCAAGGCAGGAGGGGGTGCAGATTGCGGTGGCCGTTGGCGGACTCGTCATGCGGTTGAAGACACGCACACGAGCCCAGGCACACCCCAGGCACAAGGTCTGAGCGTACCTACCTCGTCGACTCCGGTCAAAACAAATGCTGTCCACGGCGACACGCCGGACTTCCGCAGGTCACGGCCGACAGGATTGAGACACCCTGCCGCGGGCGCACGGCAGGAAAACGACCTTGGCAGTCCGGCATTACGCCCTCTCAGTACATTGAACCGCGCGGTCGACGATCGGGGGACGAAATGGCGGCGGCGTATCCACCCGACGGCGACGGACTCGACGACCGGGTGCCCTTCCTCGCCCGCCTGGAGCGGGAGGACCGGGTGTCCCTGCTCGGTCTGGGCCGCGAACTGAGTTTCGCCTCCCGGACCCCTCTGCTCAGACAGGACGAGCCGTCCGCTTACGTTCTGCTGATCGTCAACGGATGGACGAAGGTCACCACGTCCGCCCCCAACGGTTACGAGGCGTTGCACGCCTTGCGTGGCCCCGGCGACATCGTGGGCGAATCGGCCGCGTTGACCGGCCGGCCACGCTCGGCGACGGTGACCGCGCTCTCTCCCGTACGGGCCGTGGTAGTGGCCCACGAGAAGTTCCGCGCGTTCGTGACCGGCTCTGCCAAGGTCTCCCTCACACTCCTGGCGCTGACCGCCGACCGGACGCGCGCCGCAGACCGGCGCAGCCTGGAATTCGCCGCGATGACAGTACGGGAGCGCTTCGCCGTCCTGCTGCTGGATCTGGCGCACACCCATGGTGGCCGTACGGACGAGGGCATCGAACTCGACATACCGCTCAGCAAACAGGAGCTGGCCGGGGCGGTCGGGGCGTCCAGGGAAATGGTCCAGCGGCTTCTGAAGGACCTGCGCGAGCGGGGCATCGTACAGACGGGGCGGCGGGCGATGGTGATCATGAGGCCCGACGCCCTCCGCCGGATCGCCCGGGCACAGGACGCCATCCGTCCGGTCGTCCGCCACGAAGCCCCGCAGACTCCGTAGCGCAGGCCCCGCACGCTCTGTGGAGGGAAGTGCGTGCGCCCGTGCGTGATTCTGTGCACGCGGTCACACTGCGAGTGAGTCATCCGCCCTCACCGGCACAGTCCCATCGGCCCCACGCTCGTCTCTTCGGCCCACGGAGACCCGAGCGAGAGGCACCCCATGAACGATCCCGTGAACAGCACGATCCTGCTGCTCGACATCGAGAAGTACAGCGAGCGTGACGATGTCGAGCAGGCGTATCTGCGCCGCATGCTCTACGACCTCACCGACCGGGCGCTGCTGGCCGCCGGAATCGATGGGACCCGGCGCAGGCGGGCGGACCGCGGTGACTCCGTGATGGAACTGATCGACGCCAACTGCTCGGTGATCGCCCTGCTGCGGGCGCTGCTGACCGAGGTACCGGCGCAGTTGCGCAGCCAGAACCGGCGCGCTTCCACCTCGGCGCAGATGCGGCTCCGCGCGGTGGTCGCCTCGGGGTACGTCGCCGTGGACCGGCTCGACGGATGGGTGGGCAGCGATCTCAACCACGCGTGCAGACTGCTGGACGCGGAGCTGCTGAAGATCGCGCTGCGGGAGCGCCCGGACGACTTCGCGCTGTGTGTGTCGGATGGGGTTCACCGGGGAATCGTGCGGCACGGCCACGCCGGCGTGCCGGCAGAGGAGTTCCACCCCGTCACGGTGGACAGCAAGAACGGCCCGCTCGCCGCGTGGCTGCACGGCCCGGTTCCGCGTGAGCGCCCACGCTCCGCCGACGGACAGGCGCACATCCCGTCGGTCTCCGGCCCCGCCCCCCACACGCCACAGGCGCCGGCCCAGGCCTTCGACTTCGGTGGCGCCACGGTCTCCGGGGGTGTCTTCGGCGGGACCAACCACGGCATCGGCGGCGGCACCTTCTCCAGCGACATCCGCCTGGGTGACAGTGGCCGGGGGGACCACCGATGAGCGCCGAGGAACAAGCGCACGGACCCCAGCCTCCGCCGGGGGGCGACCAGTCCTCCGAAGCGCAGGACGGCCGTCAGGCCGACGGGGAGGCCGCCGAGGAGACCGACCAGCCACAGTCCGCCTGGGCGGCCCGACGCGACCTGGCGAACCACACCCCGCGGACCATGGGCTTCGGGGACAGCACCCGGGTCGACGGGGGCGTCTTCGGCGGGATCAACCACGGCATCGGCGGCGGCACCTTCTACGGCGACATCCTCCTCGACAAGACCGAGATCATCTACCAGTTCGGCGCGTCCTCCGCACTCCACGCCGCGGGCGAGATCGCGCAGTCCACCCTGGAGGAGCTGTCCGCCTGCTTCGTGCCCGGATGCCCCGACTTCGAGGCGTTGGTCGACCGGCTGCGCGAGGAGCACGTCCTGGTGCTCTCGGGCCCCTACTTCGCGGGCCGACGGACCGCCGCGCTCATGCTGCTGCACGGGGTCGGCGCCCATCCGGTCCAAGCGATCGGCCGGGACACCGCTCCCGGACAGCTCACGGCCAGTCTCGGTGGCACCGAGGGGCAGGGCGGCCGAACCGGCCATGTCCTCTGCGATCTGATCACCGAGCCCGGTCGGCCGCTGCGCGAGGCAGACCTGCTGGCCGCCCGCAAGGAGCTGGGCGAGGCCGCATATCTGGTGATCACCGTGGGGCCGACGGCTCTGCTGGAGGATGTCCCGGTGGTCAGCTGGGAGGCTCCCCTGTCGCGTGACATCCTCACCGCGCACCTGGGTGTGCTGGTGGACGGGGAGAGCGTGGCGGAGCTGCTGTCCCTGCCTTCTGTGGCCGCATTCCTCGAACACAGCCACCAGCCGCGCGAGGCCGCCGAGTTCGCCCGGCTCCTGGCGAGGTACGCGGCCGGGGAGGCCGACACCGCAAAGCTGGAGGACTTCTCTCTGGTCGCGCTGGAGAACCAGGTCCAGGAATGGTTCGAGGACGACGGGACCGTGCTGCACCTGCGGGACAAGGCGTTCCTCGTCGCCCTGGCCGCCTTCGACGAGGGACCCTACGCCCTGACGGCGGAACTGAGCGATCTGCTCTACGCCTTCCTCCAGGAGACCGAGAACGGCATGCGGTTCCCCACCGTCCCGGTCTTCGGCACGCACATCGGCAAGCGACTCCAGCTGGCCCGAGCCCGTCGGTTCGAGGCCGAGGAGGCCACCGAGTGGGGCCCGGTCCGCCAGGTGAAGGCCGCCTACCGGGACGGGAGGGCCCCACTCGTCCTGCTGCGCGAGATATGGACCGGACACCCCTCGGCGCGGCCCGCGCTCGTGCGCTGGCTGCAACGGCTGGCAGGGGACGGGCGGCCGTTCGTCCGCACCCGCGCCGCCTCCACCGTCGCCGTCCTCGCCCACACCGACCTGCCGTCCGCCATGGCATTGGTCATCGAGCCGTGGGCTTCCTCCCACCTCTACCGGCACCGCCTCGTCGCCGTCAACGCGCTCACGCTCACGCACTTCCTGGGCACTCCCAACGTGCCACGCATCCTCGACTCCTGGTGCGAGAGCGACAAG
This sequence comes from Streptomyces sp. NPDC104309, assembly GCF_055584025.1. Lineage (NCBI taxonomy): Bacteria > Bacillati > Actinomycetota > Actinomycetes > Kitasatosporales > Streptomycetaceae > Streptomyces > Streptomyces sp. NPDC104309. The sequence goes on from NZ_JBVJMV010000015.1 coordinate 169,517, forward strand.
CCGCCGCTGCGCTGGGTGGCCATCCGCGCCCATGGGCTGATGGGGCCGGAGCGCCCTTCCGAGACCCTGGCGGCGCTGCGTGCGGCGGCCCGGCTCCAGGCCGGACAGCAGGATCCCGACGAGGATCTGTCGGGACAACTGGCCGAGTCCGTAGAGCTGTTGTTGCTGTCAGCGGCGCGCGACGCGGCGCTCGCGGGGCTGCTCAAGACGCTGCACGACGACCGTCCGGCGACCGAACTCGCGCTCGGCGGCTTCATCAGCGCCTGCCGCCGGACCGAGCAGGACGAACGCCACGCACAGCCGATCGTCCTGTCCTGGTACGCACGGGCCTCGGCCTCGGGGAATCCGTCCGCCATCGGCATCGTCACGCTGTGGCGCGCCGCTCTGGAGAGCCGCGGCCACACCCGGGAAGCCCTCGGCGTACTGCGCCTCTGGGCGCTGTCGGCGGACCACGACACGGGCACGGAGTGGGCGCTCGCCGCGCTGCTGCCCTCGCTCGTCACCACGTCGTCGGAGCACCAGCGGCTCAGCCATCTCCTGCGGACCATGCCCGGCGAGGACGGCACCGATCCCCCACCCGTGGCAGGGCGACTGCTGACAGCCCTGCCGCGTCCCTGACCCGTGCGACTTCATCCACAGCAACAGGAGAGTGCCCCGTGCCCGAGTTCCGCCGAACGCCCGAATGGGACCAACAGGCCGACCGAGGAACGCGGCTGACCGACCCGGTGGTGACGGTCCGACAGCTGTCCCGCTTCGGATTCGCCCGTCGGCCGCTCACCCGCATCGATCACGCCCTGGTCTTCTCGGCTCCCGATGGCTCGTACGACACCTACCTCCCGCCGGTCCGGCCCACCCGCGCCGGGGCCGCCGCGAAGCGGTACACCTCGGTGTACGAGGTCGACATGGGAGTCCATCCCCTACGCGAGGAGATCGGCCTGCCGAGCGACGACGACGCCTTCGAGTTCGGAGTGGTCGTCGAACTGTCGTGGCAGGTCGTCGATCCCGCACGGTTCGTGGTGAGCCGAAACCGTGACGTGCCACGGCTGCTGATCAGCGAGCTGGAACAGGCGGCCCGGCCTGTCACCCGCCGCTACACCGCCTCCCGGAGTGCGGACGCCGAGCAGGCGCTGCTGCGGGAGGTACGCGCGCAGGGTGCGCTCGGCACCGGGGCAGGGCTCGCGGTGACCTGGACCGTACGGCTGCGCGGAGACCAGGGAGCCATCGAGCATGTGCGGCGCATGAGGTCCATCGACCACACGGCCACCGAACAGATCCACACCGAGCGCCGCGGCAGGGAGCACGATGCCGCGATCGACCGGCGCGTCAGGGAGCAGGACGTACTGCAGTGGGGACGCGCGGCCGAGTTCGAGGAGCAGCAGCACGAACTGAGGTTGCAACAGCAGAAGTGGCAGCACGCGGAGGCAGTCGACCGGGCCCGTCGGCAGATGGAGCTCCAACAGGTGAACGCGGAAAAGATCGCCTTCTACGAAAAGCACCTGGAACAGGGCGGGGTCCGTGCGTGGGCGCTCCATCTGGCCGACCATCCCGAAGACACCGAGCTGGTGGTGAACAGCATGCGCCAGGACCAACTGCAGGCGATCAGCGCGAAGTTGGCGCTGGCCGGTGAACTTCTGAACGGTGACAGCGCGGAGAACCATGAGCTGGAGGCACCGAAGAAGATGGCGTTCCAGGCGGTGATCGACGTATTGGACCAATATCTGCCCGGCGTCACGGCACAGAGCACCGCCGCAGGCCGGCTGACGGTCTCGATGCCGCAGGACGCGCCACGTGCGGAACCGGGAGCGGTCCTGCGGGAAACGCTTCGGCCGGACCTCGACCGAACCGACCGCACCGACGGCACCGTCACGAACGGCCGGGACTTGCGCCGGCTCGACGGCACACCGCTCCACAAGGCCGGTCCCGAGGAGGGCGCCCCCTTGAGCACCTTCCCCGGCTGGCGTCCGCCGCCGGGCTACGGCAGCACTCCCCTGAGTCCGGCGGACACAGCCACACCGTCGGCGAGTGCGATGGACGCGGACCAAGCAGGCTACAGGCCCGAAGCGGCGCCGGCCGAGGCGACGACTGCCGCAGCGTCGCCTCTCCCCCGACCGGCCACGCCCGTGGGCCGCGCCCGGGACACAGCGACCGGCGCGGCCGAGCTCGCGGACACGCTGAGGATGGCGAACACGCTCCGGGCCGCGGACGTGGTCGGGGCGCAGGACCAGGAGGGCCGCAGCACATGAACGACATCGCCCCGGCCCCGGTCCTTTCGGCTGCTCCCTCGGCCCGGAACGCCGATGCCGGAACGCAGCTCCTCCTCGATCTGCGGTCCGAGATCGCACGGGCCGACGGCAAAGCGTCCGTGCTGGTAGCCGCGCTCGGCATGACCGCGGGCGTGATCAGCGGCTGGCTGGCGGGCAGCGAGTGGCGCCCGAGCGCGCTCTCCGGCCCCGGCACCGCCCTGTGGTGGACGGGCACCGGAGGGCTGGCGACCGCGCTGCTCTCCATGCTGATGGCTGTGCTCCCGCGCTACCGCGGCAGTACCTGGACCCCCGGAGCCCCGCTGACCTACTTCGCGGACGTTCGGCGCGCCGCCCGCCAGAACCGGTTGGCGGAAGCGCTCGACACCACCGAGAGCGCCCCGGCCGCCGTGCTCGTCGCGGCCCTGACGGAAACCAGCCGGATCGCCGTACGCAAGCACCAGTGGATACGTGTGGGACTGCTCGCCTATTCCGTGGGCGCCGTCCTGCTCCCCGCCTCGCTGCTCCTCGGCTGACGCCCCCACGCAGAAGGACGATCATGACCCGACCAGCACCTCAGCCCCAGACCCCGGGAGACGGGCCGGAGCCGTCGACTGGCTGCCCCGGGCAGTTCCCGCCCGACGATGGGGCCGTACCGCCGCCGGACCCAACCGTCACCGCACAGCCCGCGCCCGATGACTTGATCTACGAGCACGGCCCGGGGCGACGCGTGTACTACACCGCGCATCAGCGGCACATGGACGTCACCGCACTCGGACGGCTGGCGTTGGCGCTGCCCGCCTTCCTGATGAGCACGCTGGTGGTACTGCTTGTGAGCGCGATTCTGGACAGCGGCCTCGGGCTGCCGTTCTGGATACCGGCCCTGCTCTGGTCGGCATCCGGCGCCCTGGTCTTCCACCGGCCCACGGAGGACCTCTTCGCCCGCTACCTCCTCAGGCTCCGGCACCCGATGCCCCAGGAGGCCGCGCGGCTGGAGCCGATCTGGCGGGAAGTGACGGCCATCGCCGGGGTCGACGGAGCGCTGTATCAGCTCTGGGTCGAGGAGAGCGACGCGCTCAACGCCTACGCCGCCGCGGGCCATATCGTGGGGGTCACCCGGTTCGCGCTGGAACAGTTGCCGAGTGGCCAGCTGGCCGCCGTGCTCGCCCATGAACTCGGTCACCACACCGGGGGCCATGCGTGGTCGTCACTACTGAGCCAGTGGTACGGGCTGCCGGGCCGGGCCGCCTGGCGCGCCCTTCGTGCCATGGCCCGCTCCGTCGTCACACCGGCCAGGTGCGCCGTCTACCTCACTGTCGGCGTTCTGCTCCTGGCGATCGGCGGGCTCGCCTCCACTACCGCCGCGGTCCTGTACGGGCTTCCACTGCTTCTCGTATTTCCTTATGTGTCGGCAGCGCTGGGACGCCGTGCCGAACTGCGTGCCGACCGCCACGCCGCCGCGCTCGGATTCGCGCCGATGCTGGCCGAGGTGCTGCAGACGATGCACGCAAACGACATCCGAGGACAGCGGAAGGCGCTCGGCGTCAACGAAAAGCGGATGGAACGGGAATCGACGCCCGCACGGCTGCTCTCCACCCACCCCGACTTCCCGACCCGGCTGCACCATCTGCGGCACTACCTGTAGCCACGACCACCGATGCGATACATCGGCACACGCCGAGGGGCGGCCACCCCGTGCATACGGGATGACCGCCCTCCGGTCGTTCAGGCGACTCGCTTACTGGTTGTACGGACCGTAGTCGTAGTCCTCCAGCGGAACGGCCTGGCCGGAGCCCGTGCCGAACGGCGAGTAGTCGATGTCGTCGTAGCCGACGGCCGAGTACATCGCGGCCTTGGCCTCCTCGGTCGGCTCGACCCGGATGTTGCGGTAGCGGGACAGGCCCGTACCGGCCGGGATGAGCTTACCGATGATGACGTTCTCCTTGAGGCCGATCAGGGAGTCCGACTTGGCGTTGATCGCCGCGTCGGTCAGAACCCTGGTCGTCTCCTGGAAGGACGCCGCCGACAGCCACGACTCGGTGGCGAGCGAGGCCTTGGTGATACCCATCAGCTGCGGACGGCCGGAGGCGGGGTGACCGCCCTCGGTGACCACACGACGGTTCTCGGTCTCGAACTTCGAGCGCTCGACGAGCTCGCCCGGCAGCAGCTCCGCGTCGCCGGACTCGATGATCGTCACACGGCGCAGCATCTGCCGGATGATGATCTCGATGTGCTTGTCGTGGATCGACACACCCTGCGAGTTGTAGACCTTCTGGACCTCGCCGACCAGGTGGACCTGGACCGCGCGCTGGCCGAGGATGCGCAGCACGTCGTGCGGGTTGGTGGCACCCACGGTGAGCTTCTGGCCCACCTCGACGTGGTCGCCCTCGCCCACCAGCAGACGAGCACGCTTCGAGATCGGGAACGCCGTCTCGTCGCTGCCGTCGTCCGGGGTGACGACGAGCTTCTTGGTCTTCTCGGTCTCCTCGATACGGACGCGGCCTGCCGCCTCCGAGATCGGGGCGACACCCTTGGGCGTACGGGCTTCGAAGAGCTCGACGACTCGGGGCAGACCCTGGGTGATGTCGTCACCGGCCACACCACCGGTGTGGAAGGTACGCATCGTCAGCTGGGTACCGGGCTCACCGATGGACTGGGCGGCGATGATGCCGACCGCCTCACCGATGTCGACCAGCTTGCCGGTGGCGAGCGAGCGTCCGTAGCAGAAGGCACAGGTGCCGACCGCGGACTCACAGGTCAGGACCGAACGGGTCTTGACCTCCTCGACGCCGGCACCCACCAGGGCGTCGATCAGGACGTCACCGAGGTCGACGTTGGCAGGCGCGATGACCTTGCCGTCGACGACGACGTCCTCGGCGAGCATGCGGGCGTAGACCGAGGTCTCGACGTCCTCCGTCTTGCGGAGCACGCCGTCCGCGCCCTTGACGGCGATCTTCAGCTTCAGGCCGCGGTCGGTGCCGCAGTCCTCCTCGCGAATGATCACGTCCTGCGAGACGTCCACCAGACGACGGGTCAGGTAACCCGAGTCGGCGGTACGCAGGGCGGTGTCCGCCAGACCCTTACGGGCACCGTGCGTGGAGATGAAGTACTCCAGAACGGTGAGGCCCTCACGGAAGGACGCCTTGATGGGACGCGGGATCGTCTCGTTCTTGGCGTTGGACACCAGACCACGCATACCGGCGATCTGACGCATCTGCATCATGTTTCCTCGGGCACCCGAGTCAACCATCATGAAGATGGGGTTCGTCTTGGGGAAGTTCGCGTTCATCGCCTCGGCGACCTCGTTGGTCGCCTTGGTCCAGATCGCGATGAGTTCCTGCGTGCGCTCGTCCTTGGTGATCAGACCGCGCTCGTACTGCTTCTGGACCTTCTCGTCCTGCGCCTCGTAGCCGGCAACGATCGCCTTCTTGGCCTCGGGGACCACGACGTCGGAGATGGCCACGGTGACACCGGAACGGGTCGCCCAGTAGAAGCCCGCCGCCTTCAGGTTGTCGAGCGTCGCCGCCACGATGACCTTGGGGTAGCGCTCGGCGAGGTCGTTGACGATCTCGGAGAGCTGCTTCTTGCCGACCGAGTAGTCGACGAACGGGTAGTCCTCGGGCAGCAGCTCGTTGAAGAGCGCGCGGCCCAGCGACGTACGCAGCCGGAACGTGTCGCCCTGCTGGTACTCCTGCTCGCCCTCCTCGGCGACCGGCGGCACCCAGCCACGCGGCGGGATGGTACCCACCGGGAAGCGGATGTCGACCTTCGCCTGGAGCGACAGCTCCCGGGCGTCGAAGGCCATGATCGCCTCGGCCGTGGAACCGAAGGAACGGCCCTGTCCGACGACCTTGCGCTCCTCCTCGTCCGTGGTGAGGAAGAACAGGCCCAGCACCATGTCCTGGGTCGGCATGGTGACGGGACGGCCGTCGGCCGGCTTCAGGATGTTGTTCGAGGACAGCATCAGGATGCGGGCCTCGGCCTGCGCCTCCGCGGAGAGCGGCAGGTGCACGGCCATCTGGTCACCGTCGAAGTCCGCGTTGAACGCGGTGCAGACGAGCGGGTGGATCTGGATGGCCTTGCCCTCGACCAGCTGCGGCTCGAAGGCCTGGATGCCGAGGCGGTGCAGGGTCGGTGCACGGTTCAGCAGCACCGGGTGCTCGGCGATGACCTCTTCGAGGACGTCGTACACCACAGTGCGGCCACGCTCGACCATACGCTTGGCCGACTTGATGTTCTGCGCGTGGTTCAGGTCGACCAGGCGCTTCATCACGAACGGCTTGAAGAGCTCCAGCGCCATGGCCTTCGGCAGACCGCACTGGTGCAGCTTGAGCTGCGGGCCGACGACGATCACGGAACGCGCGGAGTAGTCCACACGCTTACCGAGGAGGTTCTGACGGAATCGACCCTGCTTGCCCTTCAGCATGTCGCTGAGGGACTTGAGCGGGCGGTTACCGGGACCGGTGACCGGGCGACCGCGGCGGCCGTTGTCGAACAGCGCGTCGACGGCCTCCTGCAGCATCCGCTTCTCGTTGTTCACGATGATCTCGGGGGCACCGAGGTCGAGAAGACGCTTGAGGCGGTTGTTGCGGTTGATCACACGGCGGTACAGGTCGTTCAGGTCGGAGGTCGCGAAGCGGCCACCGTCCAGCTGCACCATCGGACGCAGGTCCGGCGGGATGACCGGCACGCAGTCGAGCACCATGCCCTTGGGCTTGTTGCTGGTCTGCAGGAACGCGGAGACGACCTTGAGGCGCTTGAGCGCACGGGTCTTCTTCTGGCCCTTGCCGGTACGGATGATCTCGCGGAGGCGCTCGGCCTCCTCGTCGAGGTCGAACGACTCCAGGCGCTTCTGCAGAGCGGCGGCACCCATGCAGCCGTCGAAGTACGTGCCGAAGCGGTCACGCAGCTCGCGGTAGAGCAGCTCGTCGCCCTCCAGGTCCTGGACCTTGAGGTTCTTGAAGCGGCTCCACACCTCGTCGAGGCGGTCGATCTCGCGCTGCGCGCGGTCGCGCAGCTGCTTCATCTCACGCTCGGCACCCTCGCGCACCTTGCGGCGCACGTCGGCCTTGGCGCCCTCGGCCTCCAGCTCGGCCAGGTCGGTCTCGAGCTTCTTGGCGCGGGCTTCGAGGTCGGAGTCGCGACGGTTCTCGACCTGCTGACGCTCGACGGAGACGTGCGCCTCCAGCGAGGGCAGGTCGCGCGTACGGCGCTCCTCGTCCACGAACGTGATCATGTACGCGGCGAAGTAGATGACCTTCTCAAGGTCCTTCGGCGCGAGGTCCAGCAGGTAGCCCAGGCGCGACGGGACGCCCTTGAAGTACCAGATGTGGGTGACGGGAGCGGCAAGCTCGATGTGACCCATGCGCTCACGGCGCACCTTGGCGCGCGTGACCTCGACGCCACAGCGCTCACAGATGATGCCCTTGAAGCGGACACGCTTGTACTTGCCGCAGTAGCACTCCCAGTCCCGGGTCGGACCGAAGATCTTCTCGCAGAAGAGTCCGTCCTTTTCGGGCTTGAGCGTGCGGTAGTTGATGGTCTCCGGCTTCTTCACTTCGCCGTGGGACCAGGTCCGGATGTCGTCCGCGGTGGCAAGGCCGATCCGCAGCTCGTCGAAGAAGTTGACGTCGAGCACTTGTCGTCAATCCCTCTTTCGGGGGTTCGAGCCCCCTCGCGTCACGCGAGAAATCGGGGCACTTCAGCAATGGTCTGAACGGGTCCGGGGAGAGCCGGCCGGATCACGGGGATCCGGCCGGCCAACCCGTCAGACCTCTTCGACGCTGCTCGGCTCGCGCCGGGACAGGTCGATACCGAGCTCCTCCGCCGCGCGGAAGACGTCCTCGTCCGTGTCGCGCATCTCGATGGACATGCCGTCCGAGGACAGCACCTCCACGTTGAGGCAGAGCGACTGCATTTCCTTGATGAGCACCTTGAAGGACTCAGGGATGCCCGGCTCGGGGATGTTCTCGCCCTTGACGATGGCCTCGTAGACCTTGACGCGGCCGGTCACGTCGTCGGACTTGATCGTCAGGAGCTCCTGGAGTGCGTATGCGGCGCCATATGCCTCAAGGGCCCACACCTCCATCTCACCGAAGCGCTGTCCACCGAACTGGGCCTTACCACCCAGCGGCTGCTGGGTGATCATGGAGTACGGGCCCGTCGAACGAGCGTGCAGCTTGTCGTCGACGAGGTGGTGCAGCTTGAGGATGTACATGTACCCGACCGAGACCGGCTCCGGGAACGGCTCGCCGGAGCGGCCGTCGAACAGATGGGCCTTGCCGGAGGGCTGCACCAGCCGGTCGCCGTCGCGGTTCGGGATCGTGGCCTCGAAGAGACCGGAGATCTCGTCCTCGCGCGCACCGTCGAAGACGGGGGTGGCGACGTTGGTGCCGGGGGCGACCTGGTCCGCGCCGATGGCCTGCAGGCGCTTGGCCCACTCGTCACCGAGGCCGGAGACGTCCCAGCCGCGGCTGGCGAGCCAGCCGAGGTGGATCTCCAGGACCTGTCCCGGGTTCATTCGGGACGGGACACCCAGCGGGTTGAGGATGATGTCGACCGGGGTGCCGTCCTCCAGGAACGGCATGTCCTCGATCGGAAGGATCTTCGAGATGACGCCCTTGTTGCCGTGACGGCCGGCGAGCTTGTCACCGTCGGTGATCTTGCGCTTCTGCGCGACGTAGACGCGGACCAGCTGGTTCACGCCCGGCGGCAGCTCGTCGCCCTCCTCGCGGTCGAAGACGCGGACGCCGATGACCTTGCCGATCTCACCGTGCGGCACCTTCAGCGAGGTGTCGCGCACCTCGCGCGCCTTCTCACCGAAGATCGCGCGGAGCAGGCGCTCCTCGGGGGTCAGCTCGGTCTCGCCCTTGGGCGTGACCTTGCCGACGAGGATGTCGCCGGCGACGACCTCGGCACCGATACGGATGATGCCGCGCTCGTCGAGGTCGGCGAGGACCTCCTCGGAGACGTTCGGGATGTCCCGGGTGATCTCCTCGGGGCCGAGCTTGGTGTCACGGGCGTCGACCTCGTGCTCCTCGATGTGGATCGAGGAGAGGACGTCGTCCTGCACGAGGCGCTGCGACAGGATGATCGCGTCCTCGTAGTTGTGACCCTCCCACGGCATGAACGCCACGAGCAGGTTCTTGCCGAGGGCCATCTCACCGTTCTCGGTGGCCGGACCGTCGGCGAGGACCTGGTCGGCGACGACCCGGTCGCCCTCGGAGACGACAACCTTCTGGTTGACCGAGGTGCCCTGGTTGGAGCGCATGAACTTGGCGATGCGGTACGTGGTGTACGTGCCGTCGTCGTTGGTCACGGTGATGTAGTCCGCGGAGACCTCCTGGACCACACCGTCCTTCTCGGCCTTGAGCACGTCACCGGCGTCGGTGGCGCAGCGGTACTCCATGCCGGTGCCGACCAGCGGCGCCTCGGACTTGATCAGCGGCACCGCCTGACGCATCATGTTCGCGCCCATGAGGGCACGGTTGGCGTCGTCGTGCTCCAGGAACGGAATCATCGCGGTGGCGACGGACACCATCTGGCGCGGCGAGACGTCCATGTAGTCGACGTCCGCGCCGGGCACGTAGTCGACCTCGCCGCCACGGCGACGGACCAGCACGCGGGGCTCGACGAACCGGAGCTCGTCGGTCAGCGGCGCGTTGGCCTGCGCGATGACGAAGCGGTCCTCCTCGTCGGCGGTCAGGTAGTCGACCTCGTCGGTGACCTGACCCTCGACGACCTTGCGGTAAGGCGTCTCGATGAAGCCGAACGCGTTGATGCGGCCGTACGAAGCGAGCGAACCGATCAGACCGATGTTCGGGCCTTCAGGCGTCTCGATCGGGCACATGCGGCCGTAGTGCGACGGGTGCACGTCACGGACCTCGAAGCCGGCCCGCTCACGGGAGAGACCACCCGGGCCCAGCGCGTTGAGACGACGCTTGTGCGTCAGGCCCGACAGCGGGTTGTTCTGGTCCATGAACTGGGACAGCTGGCTGGTGCCGAAGAACTCCTTGATGGAGGCGACGACCGGCCGGATGTTGATCAGGGTCTGGGGCGTGATCGCCTCGACGTCCTGGGTGGTCATGCGCTCGCGCACGACCCGCTCCATACGGGCGAGACCCGTACGGACCTGGTTCTGGATCAGCTCGCCGACGTTACGGATACGACGGTTGCCGAAGTGGTCGATGTCGTCGGTCTCGACCATGATCGAGCGACCGGACTCGCCGACCGTCTCGGTCTCACCGGCGTGCAGCTTCACCAGGTACTTGATGGTGGCGATGACGTCGTCGGTGGTGAGCACCCCGGCGTCCAGCGGCTCGTTCGCGCCGAGCTTCTTGTTCACCTTGTAGCGGCCGACCTTCGCGAGGTCGTAGCGCTTCGGGTTGAAGTAGAGGTTCTCCAGCAGCGTCTGGGCGGCCTCGCGCGTGGGCGGCTCGCCCGGACGCAGCTTGCGGTAGATGTCGAGCAGCGCGTCGTCCTGGCCTTGGGTGTGGTCCTTCTCCAGGGTGGCGCGCATGGACTCGTACTCGCCGAACTCCTCCAGGATCTGCTCGGTCGTCCAACCGAGAGCCTTGAGCAGAACGGTCACGGACTGCTTGCGCTTGCGGTCGATGCGCACACCGACCATGTCGCGCTTGTCGATCTCCATCTCCAGCCAGGCACCCCGGGACGGGATGATCTTGGCGGAGAAGATGTCCTTGTCGGACGTCTTGTCGATGGAGGAGTCGAAGTAGACACCGGGCGAACGGACGAGCTGCGACACCACGACACGCTCGGTGCCGTTGATGACGAAGGTGCCCTTGTTCGTCATGAGCGGGAAGTCGCCCATGAAGACCGTCTGAGACTTGATCTCACCGGTCTCGTTGTTGGTGAACTCGGCCGTGACGAAGAGCGGGGCGGCGAACGTGAAGTCGCGCTCCTTGCACTCGTCGATCGAGTTCTTCGAGGGCTCGAAGCGGTGGTCGCGGAACGTAAGCGACATCGACCCGGAGAAGTCCTCGATCGGCGAAATCTCCTCGAAGATTTCCTCCAGGCCGGACTTGGTGGGGACGTCTTGTCCACTGTCCAGAGCAGCCTCGACGCGAGCCTTCCAGGCGGCATTGCCGAGGAGCCAGTCAAAGCTCTCGGTCTGCAGCGCGAGGAGGTTCGGAACCTCGAGGGGCTCCTTGATCTTTGCAAAGGAGATGCGCAGCGGGGCGGTGCTGGCACCGTTGTTCGTATTCGCGGTCGAGGCGTTGCGCGAGGCGGCCAAGAGGGGGTCCTTCCGAGGGCTCGGACTCACTACGCGCGTACCGGTCCCAAGCTGGACACGGAGACAGAAATCCCAGGTCAGAGACGTTCGGTCATCGATGCTCAAGCGTGGGCATGCCCCTGGTGACGGGCAGGAGGCAGCTAACAGGCAGCGCAAAGGGTCAGTGTAGCCAAATGGCACACTGATGTCCAGTCCGGGTTCTCAGAGACCCTCGTAGCTCTCAACAGCTGTTCTCAACACCTATGACTAGCCCTTGCGCGCGATGCGCTCTTCTTTACTGCCCGCTTCGCCCACGATCCATGCCTCGGATTCGGATCGATGTGACGACGCGTCCTGAGAATTGCGCGCCGCGTGCGGTTCGTCAAGGCCCCCCTGCCGGGACGAACGCCCCGAGGTCCTCACCCGGCCACCTCTCGGCGCCTGCCGGCCGGCCCCGAGAGGCAACGGCGATGATCACCATACTCGTCGCCGCCGGAAGAGCAAGGCAGCCGCCGCGGGTACGCCGAAGGGCGACCACCCGGATGGGTGATCGCCCTTCGTCGTTTGACGTCCGTACCGTGCGGCACGGGCAGTCAGGAGGAGTCAGCGGACTCCTTGAGTCACTTGACCTCGACGGAAGCGCCGGCGGCCTTGAGGGACTCGGCAGCCTTCTCGGCGGCCTCCTTGGCGACCTTCTCGAGGACCGGCTTCGGGGTGCCGTCGACGAGGTCCTTGGCCTCCTTCAGGCCCAGCGAGGTCAGCTCACGCACGACCTTGATGACCTGGATCTTCTTCTCGCCGGCGCCGGTGAGGATGACGTCGAACTCGTCCTGCTCCTCGACGGCCTCAGCGGCGGCACCGGGGGCACCCGGGGCGGCAACGGCGACCGCGGCGGCGGCGGTGACGTCGAACTTCGCCTCGAAGGCCTTCACGAACTCGGAGAGCTCGATGAGGGTCATCTCTTCGAACTGCGCGAGCAGGTCGTCCTGGGACAGCTTCGCCATGATGGCGTCCTTCCACTAATTCGGCAGGTGCCGGAGTTACATGTAGGCGGGCGTACGTTCGGCCCGCTGCGACCGTCGCCCTAGGGGGCGGCGATCATTGCGCGAGCCGAATTACTCGGCACCGCCCTGCTCGGCCTGCTTGGCACGAAGCGCCTCCGCGGTGCGGACGAACTTCGACGGGAGCGCCTGGAAGACCTGAGCAGCCTGAGTCTGCTTGCCCTTCATGGCGCCCGCCAGCTTGGCGAGCAGAACCTCGCGGGACTCGAGGTCCGCGAGCTTCTTGATCTCATCCGCGGTCAGTGCCTTACCGTCAAGGACACCGCCCTTGATGATGAGGTTGGGGTTGTCCTTGGCGAAGTCACGAAGACCCTTCGCCGACTCCACCGGGTCACCGGTGATGAAGGCAACCGCCGTCGGACCAGTGAACTGGTCGTCCAGCGAAGTGATCCCGGCCTCGTTGGCCGCAATCTTGGTCAGCGTGTTCTTCACCACGGCGTACTGGGCGTTCTCACCGAGCGAACGACGCAGCGTCTTGAGCTGCGCCACGGTGAGACCCCGGTACTCGGTCAGCACAGCGGCGTTCGAGCTGCGGAACTGGTCCGTCAGCTCGGCTACCGCGGCAGCCTTGTCGGGCCTTGCCATGAGCGTCGGCCTCCTTCCGGGTGATGAGGACCGCTCAGAAGGGGCCGGGAAAGACGAAACGCCCCGGCGCGGGCGCCAGGGCGTAGCTCGACCGAACGAAGTCCGGGAGCTTTCCACAGTCACCTGCGCAGGTCGCCCGTACTCAACGGATCCTTCGGTCGCTGTTCCCCCTTGCGGGAGCACAGCAACGACCAGCGGTCTTTGGCTTCTGTAGGAGGTTACGCGACCGGGGCCGCGCCGAGCAAATCCGTCCCGAAGCGGACGTCGCGCCCGGGTCGTACGAGGCTCAGGCTCCGCCGTCGGCGCCCTTCATCATCTCGGCCAGGTCCATGGTCTCGGAGGCCGGCGGGGCCTTGACCGTGACCGGCTTGTTGAAGTCCACGAACGTGATGGTCAGGTCGAACCGGCCCTTGTCGGTCGTGGACCGGGTGCGGATCTGCTTGGTGTGGTCGCTGCCGTCGATCCACATGTCCATCGAGAGCTTCTCGATGCCCATGTCCTCGTACTGCTTCAGTGCCTGTGTGCGTCGCTCGCGGGTCTCCGCGTCCTCGTCCGCGAGGGACGCACGCATGTCGGCCAGGGTGACCGTGCCGGTGTAATGCGTCGTCCGGACGCCGTCCACGGTGGCCGGCCCGATCCTCTTGAGGTCCTTGGCGGCCCTCATCGAGGCGGACTCCTCCGCGGGATTGCGGTCGGCCTGACTGGACAGACCACCCAGCGGGTCCTGCCCCGTGGACTTCTTGAGCTCGGCCATGTCCAGCTTGAGCCAGGACTTGCCGTCCATCTCGGCGGCCGCTTCCGGGCCACCGTTGATGTACATGGCATCGCCGGTGAGCCGCAGTTCGACCTCGCCGGTCTCCCCCGCGGAACCGCCCTTCATGTGCATCTGCATGGCCGGCGGCTTCATGGACATCGCCGCGGTCCCCTCCATGGTCTGCCCCTGGACCTCGCCGCTCATCCGGTACGTGAGCGACGTGATCCGGCGGCTGTTGTCGGCGGCCTTCCGCACGGCCGCTGCAGGTGTCACCTCGACCGGCTTCTGCCCCGCCCGCTCGCCGTTTTCACCGACAGCGGCCGGGCTGCTCTTCTCTCCCGTACACGCCGCCGTTCCGCACAGCAGCACTCCGGCCAGAACAGCACCAGCGGTCCTTCGGTAACTCGAACGCATGATCCCCCCACGGGACGCCAAAATGTTAGTCAAGTCCCGTGACCATATCGGCCGGCACTGACAGCGCACAGTCAATAAACGTGGCTGACACAACGAACGGGCCCCGCACCTTCCTCTTCCGAGGTGCGGGGCCCGTTCGTCGCGCCCGTCCGCGGCCGGCGTGTGTGCGCCGTCTCGCAGAGCGGTCGGAGCGGAGGCTCAGGATGCTCCCGCGCCGCTCCCCTGCTGCTTCACGAGATCGGTGAAGTCGACCGTGTCGCCGGCCGGGGGCTTCTCGACCGAGGCCTTCGTCCCGTAGTCGCTGTAGTACATGGTCGAATTGAGCTCGCCGGTCTTCATCTGGCCGCGCTCGGTCTTCTTGACCAGCAGATTGTTCTCGTCGACCCAGATGTCGACTGTCTCCGTGGTGATCCCGACGTCGCTCAGCTGCTTCTTCAGCTGAGCGAGCTGGTCGGCGTCGAGCACGGAGTTCTTCGCGGTCAGATCGGCGACATCGACGGTACCGGAGTAGTGCGTGGCGGAGACCCCGCGCACGTCCTCCTGGCCGACCTTCTTCACGTCACCGGAGGCCAGCAGAGACTTCACGCCCTGGTCGGGGGTGGTGTTCTGCATCTGCTGCTTCATCGCCTCGCCGGAGGCACCCGCGATCTTGGCGAGGTCGGCGTAGCCATAGCTGATCCAGTGCTTGCCACCGGCCTGCCTGGCGAACGCGTCGCCCATGTTGACGACGTAGCCGTCCTTGAAATAGCGGGCCTGCAGGGTGCCCGTGCCACCGTTCTGCTTCATGGCGTCCGCCATGCTGCCGCCGGTGTACGTGATCTCCATGGCGCCGGTGAGACCGTCGGTCCAGTCGATGGTGCCGGTCTGCTTCATGGACATGATGGTGCCCATCCGGGTGGTGCCCTCGACCTTCGCCGACTTCTCCCCGCCGGTCTTCGTCTGCACATCACGCAACACGGCTATCGGGTCGACCTTCACGGCGCCGCCGCCGCGGCTGTCGCTCTTACCGCTGTCCGACCCCCCGCAGGCCGCGACCGACGTAAGCGCCGCTGCCGCTGCCACCGACAGACACACGCGTCGCACGGTACTGGTCCTCATGTCAGCTTCCACCCCTCGTTCGGCTCAGTCGGTTCCTCACGCTAACGCACAGCTCCGACACAGCCATCGGTTCCGTACGAATACGAGGACGGGCCCCGCACCTCGAAAGGTTGCGGGGCCCGTCCATGTCACACGTGACGCGGCCGGATGCCGAGCGCGGAGGCTCAGACGGCGGCCGGGTCCTCCTCGACGAGGAGGTTACGGGTGCGGTTGGCGTCCAGCGGGATGCCGGGGCCCATCGTGGTGGCCAGCGCGGCCTTCTTGATGTAGCGGCCCTTGGCGGCGGACGGCTTCAGACGGAGGACTTCCTCCAGCGCCGCAGCGTAGTTCTCGACCAGCTTCGTCTCGTCGAAGGAGACCTTGCCGATGATGAAGTGCAGGTTCGAGTGCTTGTCGACGCGGAACTCGATCTTGCCGCCCTTGATGTCGTTGACAGCCTTCACGACATCGGGGGTGACCGTACCGGTCTTCGGGTTCGGCATCAGGCCACGCGGACCGAGCACGCGGCCGAGGCGGCCGACCTTGCCCATGAGATCCGGGGTCGCGACGACGGCGTCGAAGTCCAGACGGCCCTTCGCCACCTCGTCGATGAGCTCGTCGGCGCCGACGATGTCGGCGCCCGCGGCTTCCGCGGCCGCAGCACGGTCACCGGTCGCGAAGACCAGGACCCGGGCGGTCTTGCCGGTGCCGTGCGGGAGGTTCACGGTGCCACGGACCATCTGGTCGGCCTTGCGAGGGTCGACACCCAGACGGAAGGCGACCTCGACAGTGCCGTCGAACTTGGTGGTCGCGGTCTCCTTGGCGAGACGGACGGCCTCGAGCGGGGCGTAGAGGCGCTCCCGGTCGATCTTGGCGTCCGCAGCCCGGAGGTTCTTGCTGCGCTTCACTTCTACTCCTGTGGTTTCAGGGTGTGGAGTCGTGGTGCGGGCCAGCGCTTGGCCCTACCACTGAGGACGTGAGGGGCTGAATCAGCCTTCGACCGTGATGCCCATGGAACGGGCGGTGCCAGCGATGATCTTCGACGCGGCGTCGAGGTCGTTGGCGTTCAGGTCGGGGAGCTTCGTCGTGGCGATCTCACGGACCTGGGCGGCCGTCAGCTTGGCGACCTTGGTCTTGTGGGGCTCGCCGGAGCCCTTCTCCACCCCCGCGGCCTTGAGGATCAGCTTCGCGGCCGGCGGAGTCTTGGTGACGAAGGTGAAGGAACGGTCGTCGTAGACCGTGATCTCCACCGGCACGACCATGCCACGCTGCGACTCGGTCGCGGCGTTGTAGGCCTTGCAGAACTCCATGATGTTGACGCCGTGCTGGCCGAGCGCGGGGCCGACCGGCGGGGCCGGGTTGGCCGCACCGGCGTTGATCTGGAGCTTGATAAGCCCCGTGACCTTCTTCTTCTTGGGAGGCATTGCTCTCTCCGGGTCCTAGTGAGAGTGTTTCGCCGCCTTCCGGTCATCCGGATGGAGGCATACCGCACAACGATAACGGGTATAGCTGCGCGACCAAAAACCGAGCAGGTCAGACGGGCTTCGCAGCCGATCTGACCTGCTCGGTAGGCATGTGTCCGAAAACTGGCGGGAAGCCGCTAGTTCTTCTGGATCTGGTCGAAGCTGAGCTCGACCGGGGTCTCGCGGCCGAAGATCTCGACGAGGCCCTTGACCTTCTTCGAGTCGGCGTTGATCTCGTTGATCGTCGCCTGCAGCGTCGCGAACGGGCCGTCGGTGACGGTGACCGAGTCGCCCACCTCGAAGTCGAGCACCTGCACCTCGACCTTGCGGGACGGAACCGGCTTGCCCTCGGCCTCGGCAGCCTCGCGGGCGGCCTTCTCCTCGGCCTCCGGGGCGAGCATCTTGACGATCTCGTCCAGGGTCAGCGGGTACGGGTCGTAGGCGTTGCCCACGAAGCCGGTGACACCGGGGGTGTTGCGGACGACGCCCCAGGACTCGTTCGTCAGATCCATGCGCACCAGGACGTATCCCGGGAGCTTGTTCTGGCGGACGTTCTTGCGCTCGCCGTTCTTGATCTGGACGATCTCTTCCTCGGGCACTTCGGCCTGGTAGATGAACTCCTCGACGTTGAGCGAGACGGCGCGCTGTTCGAGGTTGGCCTTCACACGCTTCTCGTAACCGGCGTACGTGTGGATGACGTACCACTCGCCGGGGAGGCCGCGGAGCTCCTCGCGCAGGGCGGCGACGGCGTCGACCGGGGCGGCCGGCTCGGCCTCTTCTCCGGCTTCCTCGTCGGCCTCGGCGGGCTCGTCGTCGTCGCTCTCGGAACCGGCGTCGGCCTCGGCGGCCTCGTCCTCGGTGTGCACGGCGGCCTGCTCGGCGGGCTCGCCTGCGGCGGCGTCGGCAGCTTCGGCCTGGTCCGGCTCCTCGGCGTCCGCCGCCTCGACGATGTCGAGCTCGTCCTCGGCGGACTCGAAGGCGCCCGCCGTCGGCTCGACGGCGTCGTTCAGGTTCGGGTCAGACACGGTGGCTGCTTCTTCCTGGATACAAATGGGTGGAACATGCGAAAGGGGCGCCCATGAGGCGCCCTCCGCGGGATCAGCCGAAGACGTACTTGACGACCCGCTGGAATCCGAAGTCAATCACGGTCACCAGACCAATCATGACGACGACGAAAACAATCACCACCGAGGTGTACGTCGTCAGCTGGCTGCGTGTCGGCCAGACGACCTTGCGCAGTTCGGCAACAATTTGGCGGTAGAACAGCGCGAGGCGGCCCAGAGGGCCCTTCTTACCGCGCTTGCCGCCCTTCCGGGCCTTCTTCTTCGACTCGGGTACTTCATCCTCGGCATCAGGCATGTCGATGGAGCCCACGGCGTCCGTCACGCTACTCACCTGATTCCGGGTCATGGCCGTGCCGCGCCCGGTGGAGCCGCACGGCGGTGCATTGAAGTACGTACATGCGCACACATCCTGGCGAAGGAGTGTGTAGCAGGGCCGGAGGGACTTGAACCCCCAACCGCTGGTTTTGGAGACCAGTGCTCTACCAATTGAGCTACGACCCTTTGTGGTTTCCACCAACCTACCGCATCTTCCCCCGGATACTCCGGGTGCGAGAACGGTGCGGCGGGTGAAGGCCAACGACAGGTGAGTGTACGTGTTCAGCGGCCCGGCGTCGAACAGATAGCTCCCGACCGCTCCTGGTCGCATGTTGTCCGCATGGTGTCCGAGTCCTGTCCGGTCCCTGAAACCCCTGTGCCGCCAGGGATCACGGTCTGGGACCATGGGGGTCATGAGCGCTGCAACTTCTCCGTCCGAGCGCCGGGTCTCCGCCCGCATCGGTGCCATCTCCGAGTCCGCCACCCTCGCCGTCGACGCCAAGGCCAAGGCTCTCAAGGCCGCCGGCCGTCCGGTGATCGGTTTCGGTGCCGGTGAGCCCGACTTCCCGACCCCCGGCTACATCGTCGAGGCCGCGGTCGAGGCCTGCCGCAACCCCAAGTACCACCGCTACACCCCGGCGGGAGGGCTCCCCGAGCTCAAGGCCGCCATCGCGGAGAAGACGCTGCGCGACTCCGGCTACGAGGTCGACGCCTCCCAGATCCTGGTGACGAACGGCGGCAAGCAGGCCATCTACGAGGCGTTCGCCGCGATCCTGGACCCGGGCGACGAGGTCATCGTCCCGGCTCCGTACTGGACCACCTACCCCGAGTCGATCCGGCTGGCCGGCGGTGTCCCGGCGGAGGTCGTGGCCGACGAGACCACCGGTTACCGGGTCTCCGTCGAGCAGCTGGAGGCGGCGCGCACCGAGCGTACGAAGGTCGTCCTGTTCGTCTCCCCGTCGAACCCGACCGGTGCCGTGTACAGCGAGGCCGACGCCGAGGCGATCGGCCGCTGGGCCGTCGAGCACGGCCTGTGGGTGCTGACCGACGAGATCTACGAGCACCTCGTGTACGGCGACGCGAAGTTCACCTCGCTGCCCGCGATCGTGCCCGAGCTGCGCGACAAGTGCGTCGTGGTCAACGGCGTCGCCAAGACGTACGCGATGACCGGCTGGCGGGTGGGCTGGATCGTCGGCCCGAAGGACGTCGTCAAGGCCGCGACCAACCTGCAGTCGCACGCCACGTCCAACGTCTCCAACGTCGCCCAGGTCGCCGCGCTGGCCGCCGTCTCCGGCAGCCTGGACGCGGTCGCCGAGATGCGTACCGCGTTCGACCGGCGCCGGCAGACCATCGTCCGGATGCTCAACGAGATCGACGGCGTGCTGTGCCCGGAGCCCGAGGGCGCGTTCTACGCGTACCCCTCGGTGAAGGAGCTGCTCGGCAAGGAGATCCGCGGCAAGCGCCCGGCCACTTCGGTCGAGCTGGCGGCGCTGATCCTGGACGAGGCCGAGGTCGCGGTCGTGCCGGGCGAGGCCTTCGGTACGCCGGGCTACCTGCGGCTCTCGTACGCCCTGGGCGACGACGACCTCGTCGAGGGCGTCTCGCGGCTCCAGAAGCTGCTGGGCGAGGCGAAGGCCTGACGCGTCCCGAATCCAGTGGGCGGCCCCCGGCTCCGGCCGGGGGTCGCTTTCTTGTTCGAGGGCCAACTCGATGGGGAAAGCGGCTACCGCTGGACCCCACGCGTGCGGCAGGATCTTGGAATGGAGCGTGATGTACGGCTGTTGCCCAAGGCCCACCTGCACCTGCATTTCACCGGGTCGATGCGGCCCACGACGCTGCTCGAACTCGCCGACAAGTACGGCGTACGCCTGCCGGAGGCCCTGACCGGCGGCGAGCCGCCCAGGCTGCGGGCCACGGACGAGCGCGGGTGGTTCCGCTTCCAGCGGCTGTACGACATCGCCCGGTCGTGCCTGAGGTCCGCCGAGGACATCCAGCGGCTCGTGCGCGAGACGGCCCAGGAGGACGTCGCGGACGGCTCGGGCTGGCTGGAGATCCAGGTCGACCCCACTTCGTACGCCCCGCTGCTCGGCGGGCTGATCCCGGCGATCGAGATCATCCTGGACGCGGTGGACAGCGCGTCGCGCGAGACCGGTCTGCCGATCCGGGTGGTGATCGCGGCGAACCGGATGAAGCATCCGCTGGACGCCCGGACGCTGGCCCGGCTCGCCGTGCGGTACGTGGACCGCGGTGTGGTCGGATTCGGGCTCTCCAACGACGAGCGCCGCGGGATGGCCCGGGACTTCGACCGGGCCTTCGCCATCGCCCGCGACGGCGGTCTGCTGGCGGCCCCGCACGGCGGCGAGCTGGCCGGTCCTTCGAGCGTGCGGGACTGTCTGGACGATCTCGACGCGGCCCGGATCGGGCACGGCGTACGGGCCGCCGAGGACCCGCGGCTGCTGCGCAGGCTGGCGGAGCGCGGAGTGACCTGCGAGGTGTGCCCGGCGTCGAACGTGGCGCTGGGCGTCTACGAGAAGCCCGCCGACGTACCCCTGCGCACATTGTTCGAGGCCGGGGTGCCGATGGCCCTGGGAGCCGACGACCCACTGCTCTTCGGCTCCCGGCTGGCCGCGCAGTACGAGCTCGTACGGCGCCACCACGCGTTCACGGACGAGGAGCTGGCGGAACTGGCCCGGCAGTCGGTGCGGGGCTCCGCGGCCCCGGCCGCGGTCCGGGCGGAGCTCCTGACGGGCATCGACGAATGGCTGTCGAAGCCGGGCGGGTGAATACAGCTAGTGCTACGGCCGGAAAGGTCTGCCGTAAAGGTCTGCCGGGAAGCTCACGGCGTCCGGTGCGGTGCATCGCGAGGCGGAGGAGCGCGAGGCGGAGGAGCGCGAGGCGGAGGAGCGCGAGGCGGAGGAGCGCGAGGCGGAGGAGCGCGAGGCGGAGGAGCGCCCTCGTGCCGGACGCACTCGGGCGATGCGACAACACGGCGAGGTGCCGTGCCGGACGCCGCGAGGGGGTGAACCCTTCCGGTCACCGCACCAGGGCCTTCCGGCCGACACCGGGACGCGTCCGTGGCATCCGGCCCGGCCCTGTCTACACCCCGACCGCTCGCATCAGCACCCTGGCCACGGACACGGCGAAGTCGTCGAGGGACTGCGGTGGCACTCCGGCCTCCGTGGCGTCGTATGCGAACGCCCGCTGCACGCAGGCCCCCAGGAGCAGCGAGGCGGCCGCGTACGTGTCCGCGTCGGCTCGTACCCGTCCGGCGGCCTGCTCGGAGCGCAGATACGCGTCCAGGCCGCGTATGGGCATGTGCGGGCCGGTGCCCAGCTCCCTCATCGCCGCGTTGTGGCGTTCCTTGAGTGTGGGCTCGGCGTACAGCGAGGCGGCGATCGGAAAGCTCTGCTCGTAGAAGAGGGCCGCCTGGCGGGCGATCTCGGTGAGGTTCTGCTCGACGGTCCGCTCCCCCGCCCCCGGGCTCGCGATGAGCCGCTTCAGCAGCGGGTTGAGTCTGGGCAGCCGTTCCTTGAGCACGGCCACGAACAGCTCCTCCTTGCTCGGGAAGTGTTTGTAGAGCGCGGCCTCCGAACAGCCGGCGGCTCTGGCGATCTCCTTGGTGGTGGCGCGTGCCAGGCCGATGGTGAGCATCAGCTGATGGGCGGCGTCGACGATGCGGACGCGAGCCGGCTTCTGCTCCATGTGGACTCCAGTGAAGCTTGACGAGGCGGTGAGTATTCACTAACCCTAGGGGTGAGTGAATACTTACCCACCCCAGGAGGGTGCGCAATGAGGATCACAGTGTTCGGCGCGACGGGCGGCGTCGGTCAGGAGCTCGTCCGCCAGGCGGTGGCGGCTGGGCACGAGGTGACGGCGGTGGTACGCGATCCGGCGCGGCTGCCCGTCCCGCTCTCCGACGTCCAGGTCCACACGGCGGCGCGCATCGACGACCCGGACGCACTGCGCGAAACGGTCGCGGGCCGGGACGCGGTGCTCTCCGGGCTCGGTTCGCGCGGCCGGAGGGCCGACGGCGTCGCGGAGCGGCTGACCGGGACGGTGCTGCGGGCGATGGAGGCCGAGGGAACGCGGCGGCTGGTCGTGGTCAGCGCCGCCCCGGTCGGGCCCCGGCCCGCCGACGACCCGCTGCCGGACCGACTGGTCCGCAAGGTGGTCGGGGCGATCCTCAAGGACGTCTACGAGGACCTGACGCTGATGGAGGCCGCGCTGGCCCGGAGCGCGACGGACTGGACGTCCGTACGGCCGCCGAGGCTCACCGACGGGCCTCTGACGGGGAAGTACCGGACGGTCTTCGGCGGCAGTCCGCGCAGCGGCCGGACCATCTCACGGGCCGATGTGGCGCACGCGATGCTGGCGCTGATCGATGATCCGGCCGCGGTGAAGCAGGGCGTGGGCGTGGCGTACTGAGCGGCGCGCCGTCCAGTGCGGCGCGCCGTTCCCGTGCGGTGGGCCGGGAAGGATTGCCGGGGAGTTCACGGCGTGCGGTGCGGTGTGCCGCAAGGCCGGGCATCGCCCTCGTGCCGGACGCACTCGGGTGAGGCGACACCGCGGCGAGGTGCCGTCCCGGGCACGCGAGCCCGGCGCGATCCGAACAAGAGGCCCTGACTAGAGGCTCACACCGACCGTCACGGGTTCGTTGACGAGCGTGACGCCGAAGGCCTCGTGGACCCCGGCGACGACCTCACGGGCCAGCGCGAGCAGGTCCTCGGTGGTCGCGCCGCCGCGGTTGGTGAGCGCGAGGGTGTGCTTGGTGGAGATACGGGCCGGGCCGGCGCCGTATCCCTTGGTGAAACCGGCCTTGTCGATGAGCCAGGCCGCGGAGGTCTTGGTGCGTCCCCCGTCCGCGGGGAAGGCGGGGGGCGTCACCTCTGGGCCGAGCCGGTGCTTGGCGCGGGCGAGGAACGTCTCGTACTCCGCCTGCTCCAGGATCGGATTGGTGAAGAACGAGCCGGCCGACCAGGAGTCGTGGTCCTCGGGGTCCAGCACCATGCCCTTGCCGGCGCGAAGCCTGAGCACCGTTTCGCGGGCGGCCTCGATGGGAACGCGCTCACCCTGTCCGACGCCCATGGCACGGGCCGTTTCGGGGTACTTCAGGGGCGCGGACAGGCCGCCTGCCTCTTCCAGTTCGAAGCGGACACGCAGCACCACGAAACGGTCGGGTTCGGCCTTGAAGCGACTGTGTCGGTACGAGAACGCGCACTCGACGTTCGGAATGGTGACCGTCTCACGGGTGCAGCGGTCATAGGCGACGACCTCGGTGATCGTGGAGGACACTTCCTGGCCGTAGGCGCCGACGTTCTGGATCGGCGTCGCACCTGCGGATCCTGGAATTCCGGCCAGACACTCGATGCCCGCGAGACCGGCTTCGACGGTGCGCTCCACGGCGTCCGTCCAGACCTCTCCGGCGGCCAGTTCCAGCGTCGTGCCGTCCAGGGCGAAGCCCTTGGTCGCGATGCGCAGAGCCGTACCGTCGAAGCCCTTGTCGCCGATGACCAGATTGCTGCCGCCGCCGATGACGAGGAGCGGGGTGCCGCTGTCGTCGGCCTCGCGCACGGCTTCGATCACCTCGACGTCGGTCGTCGCCGTGAGGAGGCGGGTGGCCGGGCCGCCGAGCCGGAAGGTGGTCAGGGGGGCGAGGGGGGCGTCGTGGAGTTCCTGCACGGGGACAAGAGTACGGTCCGTGTCCCCGCCGCTCGGGCGGGGCCACGGACCGTACGCACGGGACCGCGGCTCAGGCGGCTACGGGGACACGCTCGCCGGCCGCCTCGGGTTCCGGGGCCGCGGCATTGCGGCGGCCCGGTATCAGCAGGGCGACGAGGGCGGCCAGCACCACCGCGCCGGCGCCGATCCACACCGCCGGAACGGTCCCGTCCGTGAAGGACCGCGCCGAGTCGTAACCGCCCTGCGAGGAGAAGACCGTGGCGAGCACGGCGACCCCGAGGGCTCCGCCGACCTCGCGCAGGGCGTTGTTGGCGCCGGAGGCGATGCCCTGCTCGGCGGGGCGGACGCTGGACATCAAGAGGCTGGCGGCGGGTGCGAAGTACAGGGCCATGCCGACGCCGCCGACCATCAGGCCGGGCAACTGCGAGACGTACGAGGCGTCGGGTCCGATGACCACCGCGAAGAAGGCCAGGCCGATCGCCTGGAGCGCGAGCCCGGCCACGACCACCGGCCGGCCGCCGAACCGGTCGGAGAGCGCCCCCGCGACGGGGGCGACCAGCATCGGCATTCCGGTCCAGGGCAGCATCCGCAGGCCGGCCTCGGTGGGCGAGTAGCCCAGCACGCCCTGGAAGTACTGGCTGAGCAGGAAGATCGACCCGAACATCCCGAAGAACATCAGCAGGCCGGCCATGTTGATCCCGAAGAACGCGCGGTTGCGGAAGAGCCGCATGGGCAGCATGGGGTTCTTCGCACGGAATCCGTGGTGGATGAACCCGCCGATGAGCGCGGCGCCCACGAGCAGCGCGGTGAGGACGGTGGCGCTGGTCCAGCCGTCGGTGTTGGCGTTGACCAGGCCGTAGACGATGCCGAAGAGTCCGCCGCTGACCAGGAGTGTGCCGGAGATGTCGAGCCGCGAGTCCGGCGCGTACGACTCCGCCAGGCGCAGCCGCGCCAGCGGCAGCAGGACCAGACCGATCGGAACGTTCAGCCAGAAGATCCACTGCCAGGACAGGTGCTCGGTGAGGCTGCCGCCGATCAGCGGTCCGCTGGCCACGGCCAGTCCGGTGACGGCGCTGAAGATGCCGAGCGCGGCGCCGCGGCGGGCGGCCGGCACGGCGGCCGTGAGCAGTGTGAGCGTCAGCGGCATCATGATCGCCGCGCCCACGCCCTGGACGGCCCGGAAGGCGATGAGTTCGTTGATACCGGGCGAGAGGGCGGCCGCGGCGGAGGCCCCGGTGAAGACGGTGAGCCCGGCGAGGAAGAGCCGGCGCCGGCCGAACCGGTCACCGAGGGCCGCCCCGAGCATCAGCAGCACGGCGAAGGTGAGGGTGTACGCGTTCACGGTCCATTCGAGCTCCGCCAGTTCACCGCCGAGACTCTTGCGGATGGAGGGCAGGGCGGTGGTGACGACGAGGTTGTCGAGAGCCGCCATGAACCCTGCGACGCTGGTGATGACGAGAGCCCAGACCGCTCCTGAGCGGCCTGTCGTGTGCTGGTTCACTGCTCCCCCTGGGGATTAGTTATCAATGACTAACTTTTCCGGGCAGAAAACCGGGCGGAACCCGGGTCGCGCTGTTCAGGCGGTCGGCCTGGCCGAGTCGTAGAACCCCGACCAGACCCGGTGACCGGCCGGGAAGCCGAGCGAGGCGAGGGTGTTGACGAGCATGCCGTACGCGAGGAACGTCGTCGTCTCGCCGAGATCGGCACCGAGCGCGAGATGGACCTCGTCCCACATCTGGAGCCAGCCGGCACGGGCCGACTCGCCGAACTCGTGATCCCCCGACGCCTCGGCCGCCGCGACGGCCGCGTACGTCTGCATCTGCATCAGCAGCTTGTCCGGGTCGTCGACGATCAGGCGCTGGTACGCCCTGGCCATGGCGTGCAGCGCCTCGTCGCCCTCAAGACCCTCGGCCGCCTCGGAGAAGACCTTCCGGGTGTCCTCCAGACAGCGCTCGGCGGCGGCGAGGAACATGGCCTGCTTGTTGGGGAAGAGGCGGAAGAGGTACGGCTGCGAGACCCCCACCCGTTTGGCGATCGCCTCGGTGGAGGTGGCGTTGTATCCCCCGCGGGCGAACTCGGTGATCGACGCGCGGACGACGCTCTCGCGCCGCTCATCTGCACTCATCCTTGCCATGCCGTCAAGTTAGTACTCAATCACTAACTTGGTCAAGCCTGGGATTCCAGCCGCGACAGGCACATACGTAAGGGGCACCGCCCCATGGACAGTGCCCCTTACGCCACATTCGGCGGCCTCAGCCGAGCTGCACCACGGCGCGGGACATGCCCAGCACCTTCTTGCCCTCGCTCATGACCGTCAGGTCCACCCGCACCCGCTTGTCGTCCAGCAGGGCGGCCACCTTGCCCCCGACCTTGATCAGGGCGCCCCGGTCGTCGTTCGGGACGACGACCGGCTTGGTGAAGCGAACCCCGTACTCGACGACCGCACCCGGATCGCCGGCCCAGTCCGTGACCACCCGGATCGCCTCGGCCATGGTGAACATGCCGTGCGCGATCACGTCCGGCAGTCCGACCTCGCGGGCGAACTTCTCGTTCCAGTGGATCGGGTTGAAGTCGCCGGAGGCGCCCGCGTACTGCACCAGCGTCGCCCGGGTGACCGGGAAGGACCGCGCCGGCAGCTCTGTACCGACCTCGACCGACTCGAAAGCGACCTTCGCCGTCATCACGCCTCCTCGGCGGCGCGCGCCACCAGCTTCGTCCACGCGGTCACGACATGCTCACCGGACTCGTCGTGGACCTCGCCACGGATGTCCAGGATGTCGTTGCCCGCCAAGGATTTGATGTCCTCGATCGTCGAGGTGACCGTCAGCCGGTCCCCCGCTCGAACCGGACGCACGTAGACGAACTTCTGGTCTCCGTGCACCACGCGGCTGTAGTCCAGACCCAGCTGCGGGTCCTGCACCACCTGCCCCGCGGCCTTGAAGGTGATCGAGAAGACGAACGTCGGCGGGGCGATCACATCGCTGTGGCCGAGCGCCTTGGCGGCCTCGGGGTCCACGTACACCGGATTGGTGTCGCCCACCGCCTCGGCGAACTCGCGAATCTTCTCCCGGCCGACCTCGTACGGCGGAGTGGGCGGATAGGTCCGCCCCACGAAGGAATGGTCGAGCGCCATGAGCTCGCTACCTCCTGATGAAAGATGAAAAGACCGAAGGACAGCCCCATACAACGACACGAGGCCGCCCCCGATGGGGACGGCCTCGTGTACGAGCCTTTTTCAGCGCGTTTCGCGGTGCGCCGTGTGCGAGTTGCAGCGCGGGCAGTGCTTCTTCATCTCAAGACGGTCCGGGTTGTTACGCCGGTTCTTCTTGGTGATGTAGTTCCGCTCCTTGCACTCCACGCAGGCCAGCGTGATCTTCGGGCGGACGTCGGTGGCAGCCACGTGAGTGCTCCTTGGACGGACGGATGGACGGATGAACGCAAAAAAGAGTAGCCGATCGAAGGACCGACCCCACAATCGGCTACCGTAAGTAGCGGTGACCGGACTTGAACCGGTGACACAGCGATTATGAGCCGCTTGCTCTACCGACTGAGCTACACCGCTTTGATGACGAGTCCCCCCGCCGAAGCGGGGTTTCCCGATCACCAGAGCCCCAATGCGGAATCGAACCGCAGACCTTCTCCTTACCATGGAGACGCTCTACCGACTGAGCTATTGGGGCGAGCGATGAAGACATTACACGGTTGGTCGCCGATCGCCCAAATCCGTTTCGCAGCCCCGTCCGGCGACCGTGACCGGGGCCCGGCCGATCCCTTGATCGGGCCCTTTCCGGCTCGCCCATCAGCCACTTGAGCAGCCCCTCGGCGATCACGTGCACCACTGGGGCCCCAGCAGCACAACCGTGCCCCGGATCCCTCTCGGGGGCCACACCGGTACGACTATTTCGCTCCTCCTCGAACCGGACCGAACACGCCCCTAGGCTCGTCTCACTCTGCGTGATCTTGTACCCCTTCCCAGGAGCGCGATGCCCGACAGCCAGCCGTGGCAGCCGGACGACCAGACCGCCGACGCGGCCGATGCGACCAGCAGCCCCGACACCGCCGAGACCGGCACCCTGGTGCTCTGCGGCGCCCGTCTCACGGACGGCCGCATCGTGGACGTACGGCTCGGTGGCGGACGCATCGAGGCCGTCGGCACCGCGGGCAGCCTGACCGCCACCGGCCCGCGGGTGGACCTGCGCGGCCACCTGCTGCTCCCCGCGCCCGCCGAACCGCACGCCCACAGCGACACCGCGCTCACTGCCGGCGGTACGGGCCCCGACACCCCGGGCCCCGTGTCGCACCGCCCCGAGGACATCCAGCGCCGCGCCACCGAGGCCGCCCTGCTGCAGCTCGGCCACGGCGCCACCGCGCTGCGCGCGCACGTACGGATCGGCTCCGTCCAGGGCCTCGCCTCCCTGGAAGCCGTACTGCGGGCACGCGATTCGCTGCGCGGACTGGCCGAGCTGACCCCTGTCGCCGTGCCCCGGCTGCTCACCGGCATCGCGGGCGCCGACAATCTCGCCATGCTGCGTGAGGCGGTGAAGATGGGGGCCGGCGCGGTCGGCGGCTGCCCCGACCTCGATCCGGACCCGGCGGGGTACGTGGAAGCCGTCCTGGAGATCGCCGCCGAACAGGGCTGCCCCGTCGATCTGCACACGGACGGTGACGATCCGGCCCGGCTCGGCCGACTGGCCGCCATGTCCGGCGGACTGCGGCCGGGCGTCTCCATCGGTCCGTGCGCCGGCCTCTCCCTGCTCCCTTCGCAGTCCTCGGCCCGAGCCGCCGACCAGCTCGCCGCGGCCGGGGTGACGGTGATCTGCCTCCCCCAGGGCGGCTGCAGCGGGGTGGAGGGCCGGGGCACCGCGCCCGTACGGCTGCTGCGCGCGGCCGGCGTACGGGTCGCGGCGGGCAGCGGGGCGTTGCGGGACGTCGCGAACCCGGTGGGCCGCGGGGATCCGCTGGAGGCCGCCTATCTGCTGGCCTCGCAGAGCGGGATGCGCGCCGACGAGGCCTACGAGGCGGTGTCCTCGGCCGCCAGGAGGGCGATGGGGCTGCCCGAGGTCCGCGTCGAGGCGGGCTTCCCGGCCGAGCTCCTCGCCGTGCGCGGGGAGCAGCTCTCGGGCGCGCTGTCGCTCGCCTACAGCCGGGTCGTCGTGCACCGCGGCCGGGTGGTGGCGCGGACGAGCGCGGTGCGCGAGTACTGCGACTCGGAGACCGTCGTCGCCCTCGGCCTGCCGCGCCAGGGCCGGCCGGATTCCGGTCCCTGCGGCGGGCCCTGAGCGCGGCGGCCCATGGCGGCGTACGGTCGTGAGCATGCGCATTGTCATCGCAGGTGGACATGGTCAGATCGCGCTTCGGCTGGAGCGGCTGCTCACTGCGGGCGGCTACGAGGCCGTCGGTGTCATCCGTAATCCGGAACAGAGCGAGGACGTCCGGGCGGCAGGCGCCGAACCGGTCGTCCTGGATCTCGAATCCGCTTCCGTCGAGGAGGTGGCGGAGGTGCTGCGCGGCGCCGACGCGGCGGTCTTCGCGGCCGGTGCGGGCCCGAACAGCGGCTCGGCACGCAAGGAGACGGTGGATCGCGGCGCGGCCGTGCTGTTCGCGGACGCGGCGGAACGGGCGGGCGTACGGCGCCATGTCGTGGTCTCGTCGATGGGCGCCGATCCCGACCACCCGGGGGACGAGGTCTTCGACGCGTACCTGCGGGCGAAGGGCGCCGCGGACGCTTATGTGCGCTCCAGGACCACACTCGACTGGACGATTCTGCGCCCCGGGATGCTGACGAACGACGCGGGCACGGGAATGGTCCTCCTGACCGCCTCGGCGGGCCGCGGGCCGGTGCCGCGCGACGACGTGGCGGCGGCGCTGGTGGAACTGCTGGAGACCCCGGCGACGGCGGGTCTCACGCTGGAGCTCATCTCGGGGAGTGTGCCGGTGGCGGTCGCGGTGAAGGACGTGGCGGGGAACTGAGCCGTTGATCCGGCTGTCCGGCGGCATCGCGCCCGGTCCTGGCAGGCGGCCCGCCCCCTCGGTTCAGCCGCCAGGCGCCGGGTGGACCGTGATGCCGTGGCGCTCCAGCAGGGCGGCGGTGACGCCGTCGCCCTCGCGGAGCTCGCCCGTGAACGTGCCGTCATGGACCGTGCCGCGCCCGCAGGAAGGGCTGCGGGCCATCAGCAGCGCCTCGGTGCACCCGGCCCGCCGGGCGGCCTCCAGCGCGCGTCCGGCGCCGTCCACGAACTCCTCCGTGACGTCGTGCCCGGTGTCGTCGATGACGCGGGCGCGGCCGTCGAGGACGTCATGGCCGTCGCCGCCGACGATCTCGGCGGGGCGACGGGGGGTAGGCAGTCCGGCGGCGACCTCGGGGCAGAAGACGACGGGGCGCCGGTCCCCGAGGGCGTCGGCCACGGCGGCGGAGGCCTTGGCACGGCCGTCGAAGCGGCAGGGCACACCGTGCAGACAGGCGCTGACCAGCACAGGTTCCATGTTCACGACCCTCGCAGCAGAAACGACCCTCGCGGCAGAATCGAGTAGGAGGGACGGGTCGCCCGTCCCTCCTCTCACACCACCGGACATGCGGGTCACGCATCCGGCGGTTCATCCAGCTGATCTCAACCGT
>NZ_JBVJMV010000016.1:0-196398 GCF_055584025.1 Streptomyces sp. NPDC104309
AGCCTTTAGGGCTTGCTTGAGCCGTGTGCGGTGAAAGCTGCTTGCACGGTTCTGAGGGGGCGGGGACGCAGTAATGCGTCCCCGCTACCCGACTGATCATCGGCAAGAACAGCGGCTCGGCGATCGGCACCCTCGTCGAACGCAGCACCCGCTACGTGATGCTCCTCCACCTCCCCACCGACCACACCGCAGCCAGTGTCCGAGACGCCCTGACGGAGGCCGCACACAGGCTGCCACCGCACCTCAAGCGGTCCCTGACCTGGGACCAGGGCTCTGAAATGGCCGCCCACCGCGGCTTCACCGTCGCCACGGACGTCCCGGTCTACTTCTGCGACCCGGCAAGCCCCTGGCAGCGCGGCTCCAACGAAAACACCAACGGCCTGCTGCGGCAGTACTTCCCGAAGGGAACCGATCTGTCCGTCCACAGCCGCGAGCACCTGGACGCCGTCGCCGCCCAGCTCAACGGTCGCCCACGCAAGACGCTCGGCTGGGAAACCCCAGCCGAGCGTCTGCATAAACTGCTCGCCGCCTGACACAACCGATCACGTGTTGCGACGATCCCTAGAATCCGCCCGCTTTGCTTCGACGGGGCCTCGGTGAGACGCTGATCCGTTCGTTCGCGATTCGGTCGGATTGCTGTCACTGACGTCGTCATGCCGCATAAGGCGCCTTCCCGGTGAATCACCCATCAGATGCCCACGCTTGACCAAAGGGGCGACGAAGACGCGAAGAACTTGGAGATGGAGCAGAAGGCTGAGCGCGGCCGTTCCTTTTCGGGTTCCCCCGCTCGGAGGCCGTGACCGGATTCGAACCGGTGTAACTCGAGTTGCAGTCGAGCCCCTGAACCACTCGGGCACACGGCCGTGTGTTCCTCGTCGTGGTTCGACCGTAGGGCCGGGTGTCCGCGCTGCTCAAGGGTGCGGGGCGGGCCGCAACACGACTGCCATACCGCGTTCACGAACCGCCCTGCGGTCCTACGACCAACGGACGAGCGGCGGACCGCCTCGCGACAGGGCTCATATGGGATCTTGCCCCTTACTCTTGGGCTCATGAGTGTGGAACCGCGTGACGACGTCGATGTCTCGCCCCTTGCCGTGGACGCCCCTGTCGCCGCCGGATCCGAAGGGGTACTCGGGCGGACCTATCGGGCGCTGAGCATCGGCATCGTCTCCGTCGTGTTCCTGATCGCCTTCGAGGCGACCGCCGTGGGGACCGCGATGCCGGTCGCCGCCCGTGAGCTGCACGGCATCCCGCTGTACGCGTTCGCGTTCTCCGCGTACTTCACCACCAGTCTGTTCGCGATGGTGCTTTCAGGGCAGTGGGCGGACCGGCGCGGGCCGCTGGCGCCGCTCGCCACCGGGATCAGTGCCTTCGGGGCCGGGCTGCTGCTGTCGGGTACGGCGGGCAGCATGTGGATGTTCATCGCCGGGCGGGCCGTCCAGGGGCTCGGCGGCGGGCTGGTGATCGTGGCGTTGTACGCGTGGTGATCAGCCGGGCGTATCCGGAGCATCTGCGCCCCTCGATCATGGCTGCGTTCGCGGCGAGCTGGGTGATCCCGTCCGTCGTCGGGCCGCTCGCCGCCGGGAGCGTGACCGAGCACCTGGGGTGGCGGTGGGTCTTCATCGGCATCCCCGTCCTCGTGGTGTTCCCGCTGGCGCTCGCGCTGCCCGCGATCCGGCGCCGGGCTTCGGGACCGGCCGATCCCGCCGCACCCGTCGAGCCGTACGACCGGCGCCGCATCGTGCTCGCCCTCGGGATCTCGGTGGGGGCGGGACTGCTCCAGTACGCCGGGCAGGAGAGGAACTGGTTCGCGCTGCTTCCGGCCGTCGTAGGCGTTGCCCTGCTCGTTCCCGCCGTGCGCGGACTGCTGCCCCCGGGGACGGGCCGGGCGGCGCGCGGGCTGCCCTCGGTGGTGCTGCTGCGCGGGGTGGCGGCCGGGTCGTTCATCGCCGCGGAGTCGTTCGTACCGCTGATGCTGGTGACCCAGCGCGGGCTGAGCCCCACGATGGCCGGGCTCTCGCTCGCGGCCGGGGGTGGGACCTGGGCGCTCGGTTCGTACGTGCAGTCCCGGCCGCGCCTGGAGCCGCACCGGGAGCGCCTGATGGTGGGCGGCATGGTGCTGGTCGCCGCGGCGATCGCCACCGCGCCGTCCGTGCTGATCGACTCGGTGCCGGTCTGGACCGTGGCCGTGGCCTGGGCCTTCGGATGCTTCGGCATGGGCATGGTGATCGCATCGACGAGCGTGCTGCTGCTGAAGCTCTCGGCGCCGGAGGAGGCAGGGGCGAACTCGGCCGCCCTGCAGATCTCCGACGGGCTGTCCAACGTCCTGCTGCTGGCCGCGGGCGGGGCGGCCTTCGCCGCACTCGGCGGCGGGACGGTGGGAGCTGTGCACGACGCGGTGGAGGCGGGGGCCTCCGGGTCCCATCCGGGCGCCTTCGCGGTGGTCTTCCTGCCGATGGCGGGGGTGGCGCTGGTGGGGGCGTGGGTGGCGGGGCGGGTGCGGACAAAGCTTTAGTGTCGCGTGGTACCACGCGGTACCATCCGTACATGGCTGGTCTGAATCTGCGGTTCACCGAAGAAGAGTTGGACGCACTGCGTGCGCGTGCCGAGTCGGAGGGGCGGAGCATGCAGTCGTTCGCCCACGACGCGGTGATCACCGCCATAGACGAACGCTCGCGCCTCTTCAACGAGGCCGCGGACCACGTGCTGAAGGTGAGTGAGGAGCTCAACCGGAGGCTCGCCTGATGAAGTACCTGACACTTCCCGAGCTGCTCAACCTCGCCGAGCGCCTCGGGGCCGCCGAGGTGCGCGATTACGGGCTGTTCGACTCGGCACTCGCCCGCCCGCAGGCGAGCGTGTTCGGCCAGGACGCCTATCCGGACGTGTGGCAGAAGGCCGCGGCGCTCATGGAGTCCCTGGCGCGCAATCATGCGCTCGTCGACGGCAACAAGTGGATCGCCTGGTATGCCACCTGGGTCTTCCTGCACATCAACGGGCATCGCCTGAGCGCGGACTTCGATGTCGACGAGGCCGAGAAGTTCGTGCTGGACGTGTGCCAGGGGGCCCTCGACATGCCCAGGATCGCGGAACGGCTCCCCGGGTTCGCCGCATAACGCTGTTCTGTGAAGAGGGTCTCAGCGGCGCCGAACCACCGCTCGTTCATACGGGGTTCCGCCGGGCCCCCCGGTAGGGTGGCCCGGTTGTCGTATCGCGTACGGGTCCGTCCCGGCCTGTGCGGACAGCGCCCCACGTACCCGAGAGACCCGAACCGGAGACCGTGACTACTACCGCCTCCCACCACCTCTCACCCGCCTTTCCCGGCCGCGCCCCCTGGGGCACGGCCGGCAAGCTGCGAGCCTGGCAGCAGGGCGCCATGGAGAAGTACATCCAGGAGCAGCCGCGCGACTTCCTCGCGGTCGCCACCCCCGGCGCGGGGAAGACCACCTTCGCGCTGACCCTCGCGTCATGGCTGCTGCACCACCACGTCGTGCAGCAGGTCACCGTCGTCGCGCCGACCGAGCACCTGAAGAAGCAGTGGGCCGAGGCAGCGGCCCGGATAGGGATCAAGCTCGACCCCGACTACAGCGCGGGCCCGCTGAGCAAGGAGTACGACGGCGTCGCGGTCACCTACGCGGGCGTCGGCGTCCGGCCGATGCTGCACCGCAACCGGTGCGAGCAGCGCAAGACCCTGGTGATCCTCGACGAGATCCACCACGCCGGTGACTCGAAGTCCTGGGGCGAGGCGTGCCAGGAGGCTTTCGACCCGGCCACCCGCCGGCTCGCGCTCACCGGTACGCCGTTCCGGTCCGACACCAACCCGATCCCCTTCGTCGTGTACGAGGAGGGCAACGACGGCATCCGGCGCTCCTCGGCCGACTACACGTACGGCTACGGCAACGCGCTCGCCGACGGCGTCGTCCGGCCCGTGATCTTCCTCAGCTACAGCGGCAACATGCGCTGGCGCACCAAGGCCGGTGACGAGATCGCCGCCCGGCTCGGTGAGCCGATGACCAAGGACGCCATCGGGCAGGCCTGGCGCACCGCGCTCGCGCCCACCGGGGAGTGGATCCCCAATGTGCTGAGCGCCGCCGACAAGCGGCTCACCGAAGTACGCAAGGGCATTCCGGACGCCGGTGGGCTGGTCATCGCCACCGACCAGGAATCGGCGCGCGAGTACGCCAAGATCCTCAAGAAGGTCACGGGCGAGAAGGCCACCGTGGTCCTCTCCGACGAGAAGGCCGCGTCGAAGAGGATCGACCAGTTCAGCGCGGACGAATCGCGCTGGATGGTCGCGGTCCGCATGGTGTCGGAGGGCGTCGACGTGCCGCGTCTCGCCGTGGGCGTGTACGCCACGACCATCTCCACGCCGCTCTTCTTCGCACAGGCCGTCGGGCGTTTCGTGCGCTCGCGCAGGCGCGGCGAGACCGCTTCCGTCTTCGTGCCGACCATCCCGATGCTCCTGGACTTCGCCAACGAGATGGAGGTCGAACGGGACCACGTCCTCGACAAGCCCAAGAAGGGCAGCGACGAGGAGAACCCGTTCGCGGAGGAGGACAAGCTCCTCGCCGACGCCGAGAAGCTGGAGGACGAGGAGACCGAGGAACAGCTGCCCTTCGAGGCCCTCGAATCCGACGCGGTCTTCGACCGGGTGCTGTACGACGGTGCCGAATTCGGTATGCAGGCACACCCCGGGAGCGAGGAGGAGCAGGACTACCTGGGGATTCCCGGACTGCTCGAACCCGACCAGGTGCAGCTGCTGCTCCAGAAGCGGCAGACCCGGCAGATCGCGCACAGCCGCCAGAAGCCGGCCGGGGAGGCCGACCTGCTGGAGAAGCCGGCGGAGGCCCGACCGGTGGTCACGCACAAGCAGCTGCTGGGGCTGCGCAAGCAGCTCAACACCATGGTGTCTGCGTACACGCACCAGAGCGGAAAGCCGCACGGCGTGATCCACACCGAGCTGCGCCGGGCGTGCGGCGGGCCCCCGAGTGCGGAGGCGACGGCCGGGCAGATCCAGCAGCGGATCCAGAAGGTCCAGGAGTGGGCCACCCGGATGCGGTGAGCCGGTGCCGACGGCCCCCGGTGCGTGGGCGGAGCGATCCGCCCACGCACCGGGGGCCGACTGTCAGTCCGACGTGGCGTCGGGCACCTTCGCCGGCAGCTTCGCCTGGGCGGCGCAGCCCAGTTCCTTGGCCAGGGCACGGGAAACGGAGTTGAGGACCGTCATGCGTCCTTTTCCGTCGGGGTTCACCTGGCCCCGTGCGGAATACATCTCCGCCTTCACGTAGGGCGTCTTTCCGTCGGGCCCCTCCGTGGGGCACGCGAAGTAGAGCGAGGTGCCATCGTCACCCTGCGCGGACGCGAACAGGCCGAGGGGGAAGAACATTTTCCCCGAGCTGCTCGCTTTGTCCTCTTCGGCCAGGTCGGGGTGACTTTTCTGTGCCTGGAAGCTGATGTCGAGAAGCGGAAAATCGTTCTCGCCATCGGCTTTGTAGATGAGGCAGACGTTCTTCTCGGTCGACTTGTCGTGAAGGGTCCCCGCCGCAAGTTCCAAGGAGAATTTGTACGGGATCCCGGGCGCTTTGGTTCCCTGGAGTTCGGTGAAACGGTCTGTGCCGCCGAGCCTTTCCAGCGCGGTCACTGCCGCCGTGTCCAGCGTCCCGTCACAGACCTGGGAAGCCGCGAGCACGTCCGGCTTTCCGTGGTCACTGCTGTCGTTGCTGCACGCGGTCACCCCGGTGACGACAAGAGTCACGAATACAGCCCAGCACGTTTTTGCCTTCATGAACGCTCCGACATATGCATAGCCGACTGTGCCGCACCGCTGGTCATCCCTTGTACGAGGCGCGCCCGCGGAAGTCGTCTTGATTCGAACCGGTGTTGATGTAGCTGCTCTCGATGTCTCTCGCCCACTCCGAATGTTCGCTGTTTTCCCATTTCGGATTGTTTTCGCCGTAGCTGGTGTAGGCTGCGCCGAGTTCGTCGGCGCCCTTTTGGTAGAACTTCTGACTGGTCATCTGCGACTTCTCGGTGGCGTCCTGCTCGGATTTGTCGATGCTCTTGTCGACCTCGTGACCGATGAATGTATTCACCATGTCGCCGACGGTGTCCGCCGCCATGGGAGCGACCACCAGGGCTGCGGCGGTGGAGCCGGGCAGCGGGATCGCCGCGATTCCGCCTCCCACCACCACGCCGGCGCCCAGCTTGACCCAGTCCCCGGACCGGCCGAGAGACTTGTTGGCCTGCTCGGCGTCGTCCTTGTAGGTGGTCTCCGCCTGCTGGACGCGCGAGTGGTCCAGGATGCCCCGCGCCTCGGCGCCGGTCGTGAGCGCGTCCTTGGCGTGGTTGATGTTCTCCTCGCTCGTGGCCGGGTTGGCGTCCAGAGCGCTCAGTGTGTAGAGGTGCTGCGCCGCCGTGACGACACCGTGCGAGGTCTCGTCCTGTCCGAGCACGCTGAGGAAGTTGATGGCGCCCTGCTCGCCGAAGTTCGCCCGCCCTTCGTACTTGGCCGGGAAGGATTCGCTGTTCTTCCCGTGGTCCCCGATACCCGACAGGCTGTAGTCGATGTCGTCGATGTAGGCCGCGCCCATCTTCCCCAGGCTGTCGGCCAGTTGTGACTGCTCGTGCAGCATCTTGGGGCCGTCCTCGCCCCCGTACAGGAACACCACCTGCTCCATGACACCTGCTGTCGCAGCCGTCCGGTGGTCTCTGTTGCCGGGGACCATCGGGTCCTTGCCGGACATCGGCTCGGCGTCGTACGCGTAACCGGTGGTGGCGGACTCCAGGGCGTGACCGAGCGAATCGTGACCGGCGATGACCTTGATGTCCCCGCCCATCATGGGGGAGTCCGACATCCAGATCCGGTCCTTGGTCAGATACTTGAGGTGGTCGTTCACCTCGGATTCCTTGTCGACCGTGGCTCCCGCGCCGTCGGGCTGGGCGAAGAACTGGGTCGAGGCGTCGGGGTTGTGGCCCAGGGCTTCCAGGAAGCCGGTCATCGGGTCGCGGCCCCGGTCGTACTTGCCGTAGAAGTTGAGGTCGCCCTGGTTCCAGTTGTTGATCCAGAGACTCATGTTCTTGACGTTGTGTTCCTTGTCGTACGCGACGAGCTTGTCGCCGTAGTCGTTGAGGAACTGGTCGTCGTAGTCGCCGAAACGCATGAGGTTGCTCATGACCGCGAAACCCGTCGGGTCATTGGCGTCGTCGATGCCGAGCCGGTCCGGGCCCAGCTTCACCATCTGCCTCTCCCAGCGCTCCATCTCGTCGCTGTCGGAGAGCGTGGCCGTGCCCAGCGTGATACCGAGATTCTTCTGGAGCTGTTTCGCCTGTTCCAGACGCTTCCGGTCGGTCCCGTATCCCTGGTACGGATCGGCGATTCCGGCATAGAACTCCAGGACCTTCTTCGGCTCCACCTGAGTGGCGAACCGCTCGGCGAAGAGCGGGTCGTTCTTGTAGGCGGCCAGGGTGGTGTTGAGCGCGTTGAGCTCGGTCAGCGTGACGTCGCGCGGGTCCTTCTTGAGGATCCTCGCCGCCTTCTCCGCCTCCGCCACCGCCTTGGCCGCGGAGTCGCGGTCCGAGTAACTGGCGTCGGAGAAGCCGTACTTGGCCTGGTCGACGATGAGGGTGAGTACCTTTGCCGCCGATGTGTCGCTCTCCGTGGCCTTCTTCAGAATGTTCTGAATCTCGTCCCGGAACCTGTCGACGTCCTGCTGGGTGTGCTCGGGCAGCGTGGTGCCCTTCGCCGCCCGGTCGGGGTGGATGTTCATGGTGACGGTGAAGGATCCCTCGCCCAGGTCCTGGACGGTGAGGTTCTTCTGCACCCCGCGGTGGATCGCGTCGTTGAGCTCTGTGCGGTAGCCGACGAGCTCCCCACGGGTGTCGGTGAGGATCTTCGTGATGGTTTCGGCCTGGGTGTGGGCGTCGGCGAATTCTCCGGCCGTCTTGTCCACGAAAGCGCGAGTCACGGTGGCGTTTTCACCGGCCCAGTTCGCTTTGTCCGACTTGGCTTTGAGGTCGTCCTTGGCGTCACCCTGGAGGGTTTTGAGCTTTGTGACCATTTGTTCCCAGTCGGTGATGGCCGCGTCCAGGTCGGAGAAGTTCGCGAAGCGCAGGGAGTCGAGGTCCATCAGTGGGCCGGCCTCTCGTCGAAGCCCTTGTCGAGCGTGTCGATGCTGCTGATGATCGTGCCGATGTAGACCTCGTCGCCGGCGTGGGCACCCTTGGTGTAATCGAGGTGGTTCGAGATGTGGGCGCAGGCGTCCAGCAGGGAGCGGACCTGGTCGATCCACCGTGACGCCACGTGATCGAGGGCCGCGCCTATGGCGAAGGTCTCCGTCTTGAGGCCTCCGGCGGCCTTCTGGGTGGCGGCACGGGCGTGGTCACCGGCCTTTTCGAGATCTCCGTACATCCGGTATGCGGTATTGCCGATCGCCGCCAGGTCCTGCTGATCGACCTTCAGGTCGCCTTGAGGAATCGGCCCTCCGCCACCTGGTTCGACCTGGTTCAATTGCATCTGAGCCGAGTGTCTCTCCGCCGCCTCGGATTTCAGCTGCTCCCACTCGTCCCACGCCACTGGTGGTTACCTTCCCCGTAGTCCCAGTGATTCCCGTATGTCGCTCCTGTGGGCGATAAACGGTGCGTCACTTTATCAATGAGACCGGGCAGTTGTTGTAAGAGTTGACCATGAATTGAAATGATCAAATGTAAGGGAAGTGTGTTCGGCGTGGCAACGCCGGGTGTCAGGTGTGCGGCGGGCCGGCCCGGGGCGGGGACAGCGGTCCTCGCCCCGGGCCGGCGTCGTTGGCGCGGATCAGGTGCGGATCAGGCTCGGCTGCCGGGCGCGGATCGGGCTCGGTCGCCGGCTCCGGTCGCCGGCTGCGGTCGCCGGGGGCCGGTCGGGTGTCGTTGCCGGGTGAGTGGATGTCGTACGTACGGCTACCGGACGAACCGCTACCAGACGAACGCCGCGGACTGGTTGACCGTCGCCACGCACGGAACCGTGGCCGACGTCGGGGACGAGGCCACGATCTGCAGTGACCAGTTGGTGGCGCTCGGCGGACCGGACAGCACCACGGAGTTCGTGCTGTCACCCGCCGCCAGAGTGCCGGAGGTGAGCTTCAGCGGCCCCAGGGTGATCGGGTTGGGGCTGATCATGCCGGGGTTGGTCTTCCCGGAGAACTGCACCTGACTGGTGACGCCGCCCGAGGTCTTGGTGAGCTTGAGCGTCGTCGTGATGCTGTTCGGGTCGGCACTGGTGCCGAGCGGCATGGTGATCGCGGTGGAGTTGATCTTGATGGTCTTGGACGTGCCCGAGTCGGCCGCGGTCAGGGTGGCGAGACCGCTGCCCCAGGTGCCGCAGTCGTACGTGGCCGTCGCGATGAGCGGAGTCACCGCCTGGGCCGTCGGCGCCAGGGCGAGTGCGGCGGCCGCGGAACAGGCCGCGGCGAGCACGAGCGGGACGCGGACGCGTCTTCGGCTCGACGGCTGTACTCTCGACGGCCGTGCAGAAGTGATCGACATGACGGGAGGAACTCCTTCCGGTTGAATTCCGTGGATTCGAAGAATCGCCGTGTGCGATCTTCTTGCGGAACTGCGTGCCGGGCCCGGCATGTCGGGTGCAGTGAAACTGTGATCTTCAGAGATGTCAAGAGATGTCAACAGGTGTGTGGAAAGTGCCTACAGAAATGCTTTTCGGGCATTTCAGATAACGATCATTCTCCGGACAAGGATCAGTCAATTCTCTCTTGACTTCTCCGCATGCGACCTCCTCAATGTGCGCAATCAATGGGCCATGGAGGGGTGTCTGGTGATTCGACGACGAAGACCTGGCGTGACCGGTCTGCTCGCTGCCTGCTTCGTACTGTCCCTGAGCTGCGTCGGGGCCACCGCCCAGGCGGCCGGGACGGCCGGGCGGCAGGCCGCCGGTACGGTGGCGCCGACCGTCCACTGCACCCTGCCCGCCGGTCAGGGCGAGGCGACCGGCCCGCAGGAGATGACCGTCGAACTGTCGCCCGCGGTCGTCGCCCCCGGCGGCAAGGTGCACGCGAAGGTCACGCTCGGCCCGTCCCCCGCCACCAGCGCTCTCGCGCTGGACGATGTGCCGACCATTCCCAGCCTCGACCTCGCCATGTCCGGCGGGGCCACCGGCACCGTCACCGTGCGGGGTGCCGAGTTCACGATGGACATCCCGGCCGGCAAGCCCATCGAACTCCCGCCGTACGAGGGGGACTTCCTGGTTCCGGCGGACGCCTCCGGGGAGATCTCCTTCGCCCCGGTCCGTACGCTGACACAGACGAAGGTGCTCGGTTCGGTCTTCGAGACACCCTGCGACGTGGTCGACGGGGGCGGCTCCGTCGGCACCGTCACGGCGGAGGGCACCGGCTCCGAGCCCGCACACCTGACCGCTCCCGCCGACGCCGTACGCCCCAACACCGCTGTGACACTGGGTGGTTCGGGATGGACGCCGGGCGGCGCGCCCGTGCCCTCGCTCTGCGCGGTGGGCGGTGGCGGCTGCGATCCGCTGAAGTTCAAGAGCCACACCCTCACCATCGACAGCTACGGAACGCTGCACGGTACGGCCACCCTCGCGGAGGCCGGCGCGGTGCCGGACGGCGCGTACGTGGTGAAGGTCAACGACGGTACGAAGGAAGCCACCGCTCCCCTCACGGTCAAGGCGGTCGCAGCCGGCGACCGTGAGATCTCGCTGTCGCGGAGCAGCGGACCGGTCGGCAGTGTGATCACGGTCAGCGGCAAGAACTACAACCCGGACCGCTGGATCAATGTCATCGGCCTCGACGCGACGGGCACCGGGCTCGACGACAGCGCGGTCTACGTCAAGAGCGGCCCGGACGGTACCTTCGCCGTCGAGTTCACCGTGATCTCCGACGCGGTCGTCGCCGTCCAGGCCGACGAGGGCAATGATCCGGCGACTGTACGGACCGCCCCGTTCACCGTCTCCACGGGAGGGGGAGGGGACGGCAGCAGTGCCGACCAGAAGCTGAACACCTCGGTCCGGGCCGGGACGCTGTCCATGGTCCAGGACGGCGACACCGTCGACTTCGGGACGACGGTCCTGGGCACCGGCAGCGGTGTGCAGCGTTCCCGGCTCAACCGGGTCGAGGTGGAGGACGGCCGGGGCGTCAACAGCGGCTGGTCCCTCACCGCCACCCTCACCGGCTTCACCAGCGCCGACGGGGGCACCATCCCGGCGGACGCCGTCCGGTGGACACCCAGATGCACGGCGCAGAACGGGAGCGTGGGCGTGCCGGTGGCCGGCTCGCCCGCCGCGCTCGGGAGCGAGGCGGCGAGCCTGTGCCGGATGAATCCGGACGGCTCCCGCCCGTTCACCGGCGGCCGGTTCGACGCCGATGCCGATCTCACGCTGACGGTTCCCGGCTTCACCCGGCCCGGAGATTACAGCGCCACCCTGACACTCACTCTTCTCTGAGATCCGTCACCGTCGGGGAAGTCAGGGAAGTCAGGGAAGTCAGGGAAGTCAGGGAAAGTACCGGAGACGCCCGCCTGCTCCGTATCGCGAGGGAGCAGGCGGGCGTCGCCCTTTCGAATTCGCGGAATTCCCGTAGCCATGGAGGAGTCACATGTTCGCCCGACCGAGATCGAGAAGGACGGAAAGACCCGGTGCGGTGTTACGTCGTGCCGTCGCGCTCACCTCGGGGGCCGTGCTCGTCTGGACCGGTGGGACCGTCGTACTCGCCCCCGCCGCCCACGCGGGCACGGTCACCCCGACCGTCCACTGCTCCCTGCCCGCCGGTCAGGGCGAGGCCACCGGGCCGCAGCAGATGAGCGTCGACCTCTCGCCCGCCATCGTCGACCCCGGCGGCAAGGTCCACGCCAAGGTCACCCTCGGACCGTCGCCCGCGACCAGCGGGCTCAGCCTGAGCAATGTGCCCACCACCCCCAGCATCGACTTCGCGATGTCGGGCGGCGCGAGCGGCACGGTCACGGTCACCGGACCCCAGGTCAACCTCGACATCCCGTCCGGGAAGCCCATCGAGATCCCGCCGTACGAAGGGGACTTCATCATCCCGTCCGACGCGAGCGGGCCGATCTCCTTCACCCCGGTGCGCAATCTGACGCGTACGAAAGTGCTCGGCTCCACCTATGAGACCCCGTGCGACGTGGTCGGCGGGGGCGGCTCCATCGGCACCGTGACCGCCGAGGGCACCGCGGGGCATCCGGCCACCCTGACCGCGCCCACCACCGCCGTGCGGCCGTCCACGGCCGTCGCCCTGACGGGCAGCCTGTGGACCGCCGGCGCCACCCCCGTACCGTCGCTGTGCGCGGCGGACGGCGGCGGCTGCGACACCGGCAAGTTCGTCTCCAGCACCCTCGCGATCAGCGGCTTGGGGGAGCTGACCGGAAGCGCGGTGCTCGCCCCCGCGGGGACGGTGCCGGACGGCTCGTACCTGGTGAAGGTCGGCGACGGTACGAAGGAGGCGACCGCGCCCCTGACCGTCAAGGCGTATCAGCCCGGCGGGCCGCGGGCCATCGCGCTCTCCCGCTCCGGCGCGCCGGTCGGCAGCGTCGTCCGGGTGACCGGCAGCAACTACTTCCAGGACCGCTGGATCAACACCGTCGGCCTGGACGCGAGCGGGGCGACGCTCGACGACACCGCCGTCTATGTGAAGAGCGCCCCCGACGGCACGTTCAGCGTCGACTTCACCGTCTCCGACCCGGCCATCGCCTCGATCCAGGTCGACGAGGGGAACGACCCGGCCACCGTGCTGACCACACCGTTCACCGTGACGGACGC
Organism: Streptomyces sp. NPDC104309; assembly: GCF_055584025.1. Lineage (NCBI taxonomy): Bacteria > Bacillati > Actinomycetota > Actinomycetes > Kitasatosporales > Streptomycetaceae > Streptomyces > Streptomyces sp. NPDC104309. Next base: position 12,770 of record NZ_JBVJMV010000016.1, read on the forward strand.
CTCCGCGACGCTCTCCGCGGGCGCGGCGAAGGTCAAACCCGGCGGGACGATCACCGTCTCCGGCGGTGACTGGCCCACCGGCACCACACCCGTCGCCGCGCTCTGCGCCGCCGACGGCAGCGGCTGCGACAGCGCGCGGATCAGTGGCTCCACCCTCCGGATCACCGCCGACGGAACGCTCGCCGGTACGGTCACGGTGGCCGGATCCACCCCGCGCGCCGTGTACGCGCTCCAGGTCACCGCCGGAGGAGCGCAGGCGGTCACCCCGCTGACCGTGGCGCCGTCCTTCGTCGTCCTCACCCCGTCGGCCGGTCCGAAGGGCACCGCCGTCACCGTCCTCGGACAGGGCTTCGCGAAGGTCGCCACCGTATCCATCGTCGGTCTGCGGGCCGACGGTTCGCAGACGTCCGACCCGGTGAAGACGAAGGTGGTCGGGCTGGACGGGGCGTTCTCGCAGACCTTCACGGTCAATGCCACCGACACCGTCGCGATCCGGGTCAGGGAGGTGCTCGTCAATCCCCGTACCGAGACGGCGGCGTTCACCGTGCAGGACGGGAGCGTTCCCGCCGGGCCGTCCTTCGCGCTCTCGCCGCCCGAGGGCCCGGTCGGCACGGCGGTCCAGGTGACCGGGCGGGGCTTCGCCCCCGTCGCCACGGTCTCGGTGACCGGCCGCACCGCGGACGGGAAGCAGACCTCGGACTCGTACGTCACCCGGGTCATCGGCCTGGACGGCACCTTCGCCCTCAACTTCACCGTCCGCGACCCGGCGACGAAGGCGATCAGGGCCTGCGAGGTGCTCGTGAACGGAAAAATTGTGCAACAGTCGTTCACGGTGAGTTAACGACGGTTCACTTGTGGTGTACGGAGGGTCGCGAGGGCGTCGGCCGACCTGGACGCGCGTAGACGTCCAGGCTTCGGCCGGCGCCGCGCTGACCGGCCCATATGCTTCTTCACCACAACTCCTCTTCCGCTGACGCCCGGATTCTGGACGAGGTCTTCCGCTGAGCGGACTGGCTCGCTACTGTCCCAAAAAATGAACGCCCCGTGGCAATGCCGCCGCGGAGCGCAGCCGGTGCCTTGGCCAGGCCGGCGGCCTCTCCGTGCGTCGCCGCTGGGACCGGCGGCGCACATTCCGTGGGACCAGCCGCCGCCGCTCACCAAAGAGGAGAGGGCGTCGTGACCGCGGAAACCTCCCAGACGCTCGACCGGGGACTGAGGGTCCTCAAACTGCTCGCCGACACCGACCACGGCCTGACCGTCACCGAGTTGTCCAACAGACTCGGCGTCAACCGAACAGTGGTCTACCGTCTGCTTGCCACCCTGGAACAACACGCCCTGGTGCGCCGCGATCTGGGCGGCCGGGCCAGGGTGGGCCTGGGTGTGCTGCGCCTGGGCCGCCAGGTGCATCCGCTCGTACGGGAAGCCGCGCTCCCCGCGCTGCGCTCCCTCGCCGAGGACATCGGTGCCACCGCCCATCTCACGCTGGTCGACGGCAGCGACGCGCTGGCGGTCGCGGTCGTCGAGCCGACCTGGACCGACTACCACGTGGCCTATCGGGCCGGCTTCCGCCACCCGCTGGACCGGGGTGCCGCGGGCCGGGCGATCCTCGCCGCCCGCCAGAAACCGGTGGGGGAGACGGCCTTCACCCTCACCCACGGCGAACTGGAAGCCGGGGCGAGCGGGGCCGCGGCCGCGCTGGTGGGGGTGACGGGGGTCGAGGGCAGCGTGGGTGTGGTGATGCTCGCCGACTCCGTACCCGAACGGGTCGGCCCCCGCGTGGTGGACGCGGCCCGTGAGGTGGCGGACGCGCTCAGATAGGGGTTTCGGCGGGTGCGGTCCGGGGCGCCCGCGCCACCCGGCCCGTGCGCGGTCGCCCCGGCGGTTAGATTGGGCGGGTGCTCACTCGTCTCTCGCGCTCCCGCACCCTCGTCCTGTGCGCCCTGCCCGTCCTCGCCCTGTTCGTTGTGGCCGCCTTCGCGCCGCTGCCGTTCACGCTGGCGCAGCCCGGCACGACCGCGAACGTGCTCGGGAGTGATCACGGCACGCCGGTGATCAGCATCAAGGGCGTGCCCACCCGCCCCACCAAGGGCGAACTGCGGATGACGACGATCGTCGCGACCGGGCCCAACGCCGACGTCGGCATCGGCGATGTGATCGACAGCTGGTTCCGCACGGACCGAGCGGTGCTGCCCCGCGACTCCGTCTACCCGACCGGCGGCTCCGAGAAGCAGATCGAGAAGCACAACCTTGAGGACATGAGGAAGTCGCAGAACTCCGCCGTCGACGCGGCGCTGAACTACCTCGGCAAGCCGAAGGGCTCGGTCGACGTCACCCTGCACCTCGCCGATGTGGGCGGTCCGAGCGCGGGACTGTTCTTCGCGCTCGGCATCGTCGACAAGCTCGACGGCGACGGCTCCGGCGGCGATCTCACCGGTGGCCGCACCATCGCGGGCACCGGCACGATCCAGGCGAACGGCGAGGTCGGAGCGGTCGGCGGGGTGTCGCTGAAGACCCAGGCCGCGCACCGCGACGGCGCGACCGTCTTCCTCGTCCCGAAGGCCGAATGCAACGAGGCGGGCGCCGAGCTTCCCAAGGGGCTGCGGCTGGTCCCGGTCACGACCCTCAAGAACGCGGTGTCCTCGCTCCGGGCACTGGAGCAGGGGCACAAGGTACCGAGCTGCTGACCTCGGCGGCCGGTGACGGTACGGCGGCGTCCACCGCTTCCACAGCCCCGGACTCCGACCCGCAGCCGCCCACGGTCCCCGGCCTCTCGACGGTCCGGGAATCGGCCCCGGTGGCGGACCCGGCCCCGGCCTTGCCCCCGGACCCCACCTCGTCCATCGTGCGCCACACCGGGAACACCGCCGGGCTCAGCGTCGCCAGCAGGTACACCCCGCCCATCGCCAGCAGCGCGCCCCGCGCGCCCACGCTCTCCACCAGCAGGCCCGCCGCGAGACCGCCCACCGGCATGGCCAGTTCGCCGCCCGCCGTGAGGACCCCGGAGACCCGGCTGCGCAGCTCGTCGGGCACGCTTCCGTAGATCACCGTCGTCAGGACCGGGTTCAGCATCCCGCCCGCGATGCCGCTCAGCGCCATGGTCACGGCGAGCGGCAGCGTCGTACCGGTCAGCGCCGCGACGGCGTACCTGGGCGCACCGCACAACAGCACGCACACCGTGAACACGGCGCGCCGCGAGAAACGGTCGCCGAACCATCCGTACAGCAGCGCCCCGGTCAGTCCACCGGCGCCGAACAGCGCGGTGAGCAGCCCGATGTCCCGGGCGCCGCCCAGTTCGGCGGAGGCGTGCACCGGCAGCAGGACGGCGTTCCAGCCCTGATCGGTGCCGTTCATGAAGAGGACCATCACCACGACCGCCAGCAGCAGCCGGTTGCCCAGCAAGTAGGTGTATCCCTCGCGCAGTTCGGTGCGGTACGCGCGCAGCGACACCGGTGCCGCGGTCTTGCGGGGCTCGGCCGCGCGCACGCCGCGCACCCCGAACGCGATCAGCAGCGCGGACGTCAGGAACGTCGCGGCGTCCAGCAGGAGTACGGTCTCCGCGCCGACCAGCGCGATCAGCATGCCTGCCAGCGCCGCGCCGACCATCCGGGCGCCGCGCGAGACGGCGTCGAAGAGGCTGGCGGCGCGGGCGAGGGTGGTCCCGGCGTGTTCGGCGAGATCCGGTACGAGGACGTAGCGCGCCGTGTTGCCCGGCGTGTGCAGGAGCCCGCTGACGGCCATCAGCGCACACAGCGTCCAGAACGCCAGGGCGTCCGCGTAGTGCAGCAGTGGGATGGCGGCGACGGCGAGGCCGCACACCAGGTCGGAGACGACGGAGACCCGGCGGCGTCCGATCCGGTCGATGACCGGCCCGCCGATCAGCGCGGAGACGACGATCGGCAGCGTCGCGCAGAAGGCGACGACACCGGCCCGGCCCGCGCTGCCCGTGGTCTCCAGGACGAACCACGGGACGCCGATGAGGGTGAGTGAAGTACCGGCCGTGGAGATGGCGTTGGCGGACAGTACGGCGATGAGCGGGGTGCGGTCCCCCCGGCCGCTCATGCCGTACGGGGTACGACAGTGGGGCGGTCGGGGCTGCGGGGCATGATGCGCAGCCCCGACTCCACGAGAAGCCAGCCCAGCCGGGCGCGCAGCGAGGTGCGCGGATCAGCCGGGGCGAGAGCGAAATCCGTTGCCCGCTGCCGTAGTTCGGCGGAGCGCTGGTGGTGCAGCAGCAGATGGGTGTCGGGGTGCATGGCGGTGTCCTTCCGGTCGGAGGTGTTCGTTCCTCGGCGACTTCGTTCCTCGGTGACTTCGTCGCACGGCCGGCTCGGTGCCCGGCGGGCTCCTCGCGCGGCCGGCGGCGTCGCGCGGTGGTCTCGCCCGCCGGACGGGTTCGTCGCGCTTCGGGGCGTCGCGCTTCGGGGCGTCGCCCAACGGGGCGTCGCCCGGCGGGCTCGTTACTCGGTGGGGCGAGGGAAGAGGTGGACGTGGCTGCGGACGGTGGCCGATCCCTCCGTGCCCTCCGGGACCCGGCCCTCATAGCTCGCGACGAGCTCGTGGATCTCTCCGATCAGTTCCCTGGAGAGATCGGGAGTGAGGCGCACCTTGAAATCGCTGACGTCCCAGCCGTGCAGCCACTCCTCGGGCCATTCGTGCATCGTGCCGAGCCAGGTGTTCAGTTCCTGGGCGTGTGTGGTGGCGATCTCGTGGAGTACGACGCCGACGGCGCCGCGCACCTCGGGGTCCGGGTGGCTCATGAAGCGGTCGCTGTTGAAGGCGGTGCCCGTGTGGACGGCCCGCCACCAGCGTTCGCGGCCCTTGCCGCGCTCGGGGTCGTCCTCGACGAAGCCGTACGCCGCCAGCTGCCTGAGGTGGTAGCTGGTGGCGCCGCTGGACTCGCCCAGCCGGTCCGCGAGACCGGAGGCGGTGGCGGGGCCGAACTCGCGGAGCGCGCTCAGCAGGCGCAGTCGCAGGGGGTGGGCGAGCCCGCGCAGGGTGCGGGCGTCGACCGTGTGGACCTTCGGACCGGCGACGGCGCTCTTGCCGTCGTCCTCTGTTGCGGGCATGGCACAACCGTAGAGTTGCAAAGCTCTCTTTGCAACAGTTTTTTTGCAGCGACTTCTTTGCATGTCGCTCGGGGTGCCGCGGCGGTTCAGCCCTTCTTGATGAACCCCTCCTGGATCAGCCACTCCTTCGCCACGTCGTGCGGGTCCTGCCCGTCGACGTCCACCTTGGCGTTGAGCGCCTGGGCGACCTCCGTCGTCAGCTTCCTGCTGACCGGGTCGAGCAGCTCCGCGATCTGCGGATACTTCTCGAAGGTCTTGCTGTGGATGACGGGCGCCGCGTTGTAGTTGGGGAAGAAGTGCTTGTCGTCCACGAGCACTTCGAGGTCCATGGCCTTGATCCGGCCGTCCGTGGTGAACACCTCGCCCAGCAGGCAGGAGTTGGACTTCGAGACCTGGGTGTAGATGATCCCGGCGTCCATCTTCTTGATGTTGGCGGCCGGGAGGGTCATCCCGTACGCCTTCTCCATGCCCGGCAGCCCGTCGTCGCGCGAGGCGAACTCGTTCTCCACGCAGATCGTCACCGCCGACGGGTTCTTCCCGGCCAGCACGGCGACGTCGGAGAGTGTCCTCAGGTGGTACTTCGCGTTGTTCTTCCTGCTGATGGCGAGCGCGTAGGTGTTGTTGAGGGTGGACGGCGGCAGCCAGGTCACGCCGTTCCTCCGGTCCTCGTCACGGACCGCCTCCCACTGCTTCAGCGGGTCGGCGATCGGCTTAGCGTGGCCCAGGTAGGTGATCCAGCCGGTGCCCGTGTACTCGTACATGGCGTCCGCGCCGCCCTTGACGATCGCCTCGCGCGCGCTGATCGAACCGGGCAGGTTCGTCCGGTCCAGGACCTCCGCCCCGGCGGCCTTGAAGACCAGGCCGATCATCTGGCCCAGGACGATGTTCTCGCTGAAGTTCTTCGAGGTGACGGTCAGCGAGGCGCCGGACAGCGGCTTTCCCCGGCCGACGGAGCCCGGCACCACGTCGTCCGCCATCGGCGAACCGCTCTTCAGTCCGCACCCGGAGAGCGTCAGCGCCAGAGCGAGCGCCCCCACGAGCCCGGCACGCACCTTTCGCGGGCCCATGCTCACCCCACCTCCAGTCCACGCGGCGTCAGTGCCAGCTCGACCAGCGAGGCCAGCCAGTCCACCAGCAGCGCCAGCACCACCGTCAGTACGGAACCGAGCACCAGCACCGGCATCCGCTGAGTCTGGATGCCCGAGGTGATCAGGTCCCCGAGTCCGCCGCCGCCGACGAAGGTGGCCAGGGTCGCCGTACCGACATTGAGCACCAGCGCCGTCCGTACACCGGCCAGGATCAATGGCACGGCGAGCGGCAGTTCGACCTTGGTGAGCGTCCCCATCGCGGACATGCCGATGCCGCGCGAGGCCTCGACCAGGTTCGGTTCGATCGCCTTCAGACCGGCCACCGTGTTCGAGAAGACCGGCAGCACCGCGTAGATCACCATGCCGATGATCGCCGTCGACGGGCCGATGCCCAGCCAGATCACCAGCAGTGCCAGCAGGCCGATCGCCGGGGTCGCCTGCCCGATGTTGGCGATCGCGGTGACCAGTGGGGCGCCCCTGCGCAGCCCGCGCCGGGTCATCGCGATCCCCAGCGGGATGGCGATGATCAGCACCCAGAACGTCGAGATCGCGGTCAGCTTCACATGCTGCCACCAGCGCAGCTGCACATTGCCGCCGGTGAGCGAGTTCCGCGCGATCGAGTCGAGGTGGACGTGGGTGATCCACAGATAGGTGAGGGCCAGGACGACCGCGAGCGCGAGCGGCAGGAGCACCAGCTGGCGCCAGGTGATCCGGCGCCGCGGCCCGGCCGGTGGCGGTGCGGGTTCCTCCTCCTCGTCGCGGAAGGCGTGGCCCCTGACGTCGTGTTCGCCGGGCGGGCGGTCCTTGTCGGACGCGGGCGCCGGGCGAAGGGAGCGCCGGGACGGCTTCGATTCGGGATTCGGCGGGGAGTTGGGAGTCATGCGCCCGGACCGCCCTCCAGCTCCTGTTCGGTCTGGTGGGTGCGGAGCTCCTCCAGGTCGTGCTGGTGCTCGATGGCGGCGAGCCGGTCGGCCTCCAGCAGTTCATGGACGGAGTTCATCAGGGTCTCCATGTCGACGACCCCGATGAACTCGCCGCGCCGCCCCGTCACCGCGACCCGTCCACCGCTGTCGATCAGGACCGCCTCCAGCGCGTCGTGCAGCGTGGCGTCGCGCGTCACGGTGTCGTGGACCAGTTGCCCGGCCCGCGCCAGCGAACCCCGGGCCCGCATCAGGTCGCCGCGCCGCAGCCACTTGTACGGACGGTTCCTGCGGTCCAGCATGAGCAGTTCGTTGTGTGGGCCGCCACGCAGCCTGTTGAAGATCGACTGGAGCGGGTCGTCGACCGTCACCGTCGGGAACTGGGCCATCTCCACATCCCGGACGCGGGTGAGGTTGAGCCGCTTCAGCGCCGCCCCGGCACCGACGAAACCCGAGACGAAGTCGTCCGTCGGGTTGGTGAGGATCGCCTCGGGGGTGTCGAACTGCGCGATGTGCGAACGCTCCCGCAGTACGGCGATCCGGTCACCCAGCTTGATCGCCTCGTCGAAGTCATGGGTGACGAAGACGATCGTCTTGTGCAGCTCGTGCTGGAGGCGGATCAGCTCGTCCTGGAGGTGGTCGCGGGTGATCGGGTCGACCGCGCCGAACGGCTCGTCCATCAGCAGCACCGGCGGATCGGCCGCCAGGGCCCGTGCCACGCCCACCCGCTGCTGCTGTCCGCCGGACAGCGCCCGCGGATAGCGCCCGTGGAACTCCCGCGGATCCAGTCCGACCAGATCGAGCATCTCCTCGACCCGGTCCTTCACCTTCGACTTCGACCAGCCGACCATCCTCGGTACGAGGGCGATGTTCTCGGCGACCGTCATGTGCGGGAAGAGCCCGGACGACTGGATCGCGTATCCGATCTTGCGGCGCAGCTTCACCGGGTCGATGTCGGTGACGTCCTCGTCGTTGATCCTGATCCGTCCGGACGTCGGCTCGATCAGCCGGTTGATCATCTTCAGGGTGGTGGACTTCCCGCAGCCGGACGGGCCGACGAAGATCACCGTCTCGCCGGCCTTGATGTCCATCGAGACGTTGTCCACCGCCGGGTTCGGATTGCCCGGGTAGCGCTTGGTCAGGTTGTCCAGGTGGATGGTGGCACCGGACGTGCTCCGCGTCGTCGCGGCGTCACCGGCGACCGTGCTCCCGTGGGCGGCCCCGGAGCCGGCGGTCTCAGACACGGATCCCCCTGGGAATGGTGAGCCGCCCGAGCAGTACGTACGCGGCGTCGAAGAGCAGGGCGAGGATGACGATGCCGAGCGTGCCCGCGAGCACCTGATTGATCGCGTTGGCGCTGCCCAGCGAGGCGATGCCGCGGAAGATCTCGTTGCCCAGGCCGGGGCCCGAGGCGTACGCGGCGATGGCGGCGATGCCCATCAGCATCTGTGTGGAGACCCGGATGCCGGTGAGGATCGGCGGCCAGGCGAGCGGCAGCTCCACCCGGCACAGCCGGGCCGGCCGCGACATCCCGATGCCCCGCGCCGCGTCGACCAGTGCCGGATCGACGCCGCGCAGTCCCACGATGGAGTTGCGGACGATGGGCAGCAGCCCGTACAGCGTCAGAGTGATCACCGTGGGCGCGACCCCGAGCCCGACCAGCGGGATGAGCAGACCGATCGCGGCGAGCGAGGGAATCGTGAGGACCGTCGCCGTCGATGTGATCGCCAGCGACCCCGCCCATCCGCTGCGATAGGTGACGACGCCGATCAGGACGCCGAGCACCGTGGCGATGACCATGCACTGGAACACGGCGCTGACGTGCTGGTACGCGTCGGTGAGCAGCTGTTGGTGCCGGTTGCCCAGATACTCCCAGAAGCTCACACGCCACTCCTCGCTTCAGTCGTCGTCCCCCGCGGCCTGCTCGACGAGCGGGATGACGCGCAGGGGAACCGGGTTCTCCATGACGATGGCCGTGGAGGCCCGGACGATGCCATCAAATCCGACAACCCGGTCGATCACCCGTTGGAGATCGGCGTTGGAACGCGCGACGAGACGGCAGAGCATGTCGCCGTGCCCCGTGGTCGTGTGCAGCTCCAGCACTTCCGGAACACCGGCCAAGTGGGCCCGTACATCGCCCCCTTGACCCTGCTTGATCTCCAGGGTCGCGAACGCGGTGACGGGGTAGCCGAGCGCCGCCGGATCGACGGTCGGACCGAATCCGCGAATGACGCCATTCGACTGAAGCCGGTCGAGGCGGGCCTGCACCGTCCCGCGCGCCACGCCGAGCCGACGCGATGCCTCCAGGACGCCGATACGGGGTTCGCGGGCCAGCAGTACGATGAGCCGCCCGTCCAAGTGATCGATCGCCATGGTCCGCCTCCGGGGGTCGCTGTGATGGTCATCATGTACAGATGGCCCGGCCATCGTCCCTTTCGGCTATGCAGATTGCCCAGGGAATTCGCGAACTGTTGCGCACCTTGCGGAGCGGCGAGAGTCTTCGAACATGACTGAGACTCTGCACACCACCCCCGACACAGCCCGGCAGGCCGACCCCTTCCCGGTCAAGGGAATGGACGCGGTCGTCTTCGCCGTCGGCAACGCCAAGCAGGCCGCGCACTACTACTCGACGGCCTTCGGCATGAAGCTGGTCGCCTACTCCGGACCGGAGAACGGCAGCCGCGAGACGGCGAGTTACGTCCTGACCAACGGGTCCGCCCGTTTCGTCTTCACCTCCGTCATCAAGGCGTCCACCGACCACGGCCGCTTCCTCGCCGACCATGTCGCCGAGCACGGCGACGGCGTCGTCGACCTCGCCATCGAGGTCCCGGACGCCCGAGCGGCCTACGCGTACGCGGTCGAGCACGGCGCCCTCGGTCTCGCCGAACCGCACGAGGTCAAGGACGAGCACGGCACGGTCGTGCTCGCCGCCATCGCCACGTACGGCAAGACCCGCCACACCCTCGTCGAGCGCACCGGCTACGAGGGCCCCTACCTGCCCGGCTTCGTCGCCGCGGCCCCGATCGTCGAGCCGCCCGCCAAGCGCGTCTTCCAGGCCATCGACCACTGCGTCGGCAATGTGGAACTCGGCCGGATGAACGAGTGGGTCGGCTTCTACAACAAGGTCATGGGCTTCACCAACATGAAGGAGTTCGTGGGCGACGACATCGCCACCGAGTACTCCGCGCTCATGTCGAAGGTCGTCGCCGACGGCACGCTCAAGGTCAAGTTCCCGATCAACGAGCCGGCCATCGCCAAGAAGAAGTCCCAGATCGACGAGTACCTGGAGTTCTACGGCGGCGCGGGCGTCCAGCACATCGCGCTCGCCACGAACGACATCGTCGCCTCGGTGCGCGCGATGCGGGCGGCCGGCGTCCAGTTCCTGGACACCCCCGACTCGTACTACGACACCCTCGGCGAGTGGGCGGGCGAGACCCGGGTCCCCGTGGAGATCCTGCGCGAGCTGAAGATCCTCGTCGACCGCGACGAGGACGGCTACCTGTTGCAGATCTTCACCAAGCCGGTCCAGGACCGCCCGACCGTCTTCTTCGAGATGATCGAACGCCACGGCTCGATGGGCTTCGGCAAGGGCAACTTCAAGGCCCTGTTCGAGGCGATCGAGCGCGAGCAGGAGAAGCGCGGCAACCTCTGATCCCCAGGGCGTGACGGCGGGGCCCCCGGCACAACCGGGGGCCCCGCCTCAGGTGCGGCTCCCACCGGCGGGCACGCCCCGGCACACGGCGCACGGGCCGCTTGGCCCCGGCGGTCTGTCAGCGGCCGCCCGGCGCGTGCGTGCCGGGGCCGGGAGCTCCCGCCGCCATCCGCAGGTCCGGATCGCTCGGTTGCGGCCCGGGGTTCGGCGCGCTCGGCTCCGCCACCGGGGTCGAGGCCGGGGCCGGGGTTCTCGCGGGCGTCCGCCGCTGCGGCGCCGGCGCGGGTGCCGCCGGCTCGGCCCGCGCCGCCGGCTCGGGTTCCGGGGCGGGCCGCACGTCCTGCGGGGCGCCCGCCGGGAGCCGGGCCAGCGAGTCCAGTGCCTCCTGGGACGCCGGAGCCTCCAGCGGTGAGAAGTGCGGATTGGTGCGCAGTGCCGCCTCCAGACTGCGGCGCGCCGGACCGTAGTCCTTCAGCGCCTGCTGAATCGCGCCCAGGTGGGACATGTACGAGGCGTTCTGCCCACCCGTCGCGACCGCCTGCGTCGCGTACTTCAGCGCGGCGGACGAATCACCGGAGCGGTGCAGCGCCCAGCCCAGCGCGTCCGCCACCGCCGCGCTGCGGTGCGATCGGCCCCACTCCGCCCGCAGCGACTTCACGGCCACCGCCGGATCCCCGTGAGCGGTCTCGAAACGGCCGCGCAGCAGCGCGTTGTCCACCCCCTGGGCGTCGCCGCGCGAGAGAGCCTCACCGAGCTGCCCGTACTGGCTCCGGGCCTCGTCGTCCCGGCCCAGCGACTCGTACAACTCACCCAGTTCGAGCAGGTACTCGGGCCGGGGGAGACGAGCCAGCGCCGCCCGGTAGTCGCGCAGCGCCTCGTCCGTACGGCCGAGCGCCGCCAGCGCCCTGGCCCGGCCCGCGAGCGACGGAGGGTGGGCACGGTCGGTCCGCAGCGCCGCGCCGTACTGCGCCACCGCCTCCTCGGGCTCGCCCCGCTCCCAGGCCAGCTCACCCAGCAGGTGCAGGCAGTCCGCCTTCTGCGCCGGAGCCGTGGCCCGGTCGGCCGCGTCCTGCGCGTTCGCCAGCGCGTCCTCGCGCCGGCCGCGGTCCCGGTACATCCGCGCCGTACGCAGGAGCGCAGTGCTGCCGGGGCGCAGCGCGGTGAACCTCTCCACCGCCGTGCGCGAGGCCTTGTAGTCACCGAGGCCGTTGTACGCGTCGATCAGGGACGGGTAGACCGTCCACTGCTTCGGCTCCCGCGCCCGTACCTTCTCGCCCCACTTCTTCGCCGCGCCGAAGTCGCCCCGGGCGTTGGCGAGCGTCGCGAGTCCCACCCAGGCCGCCGTGTTCCCGTTCTCACCCGGCTCGACGTTCAGCGAGCGCTGCAGCGCCTGCTCGGCCCGGCCGTAGTACGCCTCGTCCGCGGAGCGCTGCCCCCACTCCACGTAGGACGTACCGAGCAGCGCCCACGCCCCCGCGTCGGAAGGATGCGTGCCCACCCACTGCTGCCGGTCCCCCATCAGCGCCGTCAGATCGGAGAGCGAGGCGGGATAGCCGAGGTCCGTCGCCTTCAGGGCCCGCGAGACCGGACCCGGCGCGGGCGGCGGCGCGGACTTCTTCTCGTCCTCCGGCACGGCCACCACCGCACCCGTCACCAGCACCGCACCCGCCACCATGCCCATGGCCGCCCTGCGCAGCGTCGTCCGCAGCGACACGGGTGGCAGCTCGTCCTCCGACGCCGCCGGGTCCGGCGGTGCCGGCCGGGTTCCGGGGGGCTCAAGGGGAGGCTCGGTCGAATCGGGGGACTCCGGAGGCTGCTGCGGCATGACATCCATGCCGATCACTCTGCGTCAGTACGAAGAGCACACCGCGTCTTGCGAAGGCAGCCGGAGACGGGTTCACACCAATGGGCCCGGGTGCCACGATTGGATCATGAACGGTCTTCTCGAACGACTGCGTGCGGGGCTGCCCGACGAGGCCCTGATCACCGATCCCGACGTCACCGCCTCCTACGCCCACGACATGGCGAGCTTCTGCGACGCGGGCACACCGGCCGTCGTCGTGCTCCCGCGCACGGTCGAGCAGGTCCAGCACGTCATGCGCACGGCCACGGCCCTGCGCGTCCCGGTCGTCCCGCAGGGGGCCCGCACCGGTCTGTCGGGCGCGGCCAACGCCTCCGACGACTGCATCGTGCTGTCCCTGGTGAAGATGGACCGGATCCTGGAGATCAGCCCGGTCGACCGGATCGCCGTCGTCGAACCGGGCGTCGTCAACGCGGTGCTGTCCCGGGCGGTCGACGAGCACGGCCTCTGCTACCCGCCGGATCCCTCCAGCTGGGAGATGTGCACCATCGGCGGCAACATCGGCACCGCGTCCGGCGGTCTGTGCTGCGTGAAGTACGGGGTCACCGCGGAGTACGTGCTCGGCCTGGAGGTGGTCCTCGCCGACGGGCGGCTGCTCACCACCGGCCGCCGCACCGCGAAGGGCGTCGCCGGCTACGACCTCACCCGGCTCTTCGTCGGCTCGGAGGGCAGCCTCGGCATCGTCGTCAAGGCCGTGCTGGCGCTGAAGCCCCGGCCGCCGCGACAGCTGGTCCTGGCCGCCGAGTTCCCGAGCGCGGCCACCGCCTGCGACGCGGTCTGCCGGATCATGGAGCGCGGTCACACCCCGTCACTCCTCGAACTGATGGACCGTACGACGGTCCGTGCCGTCAACACGATGGCCTCCATGGGCCTCCCCGACACCACCGAGGCGCTCCTGCTCGCCGCCTTCGACACCCCGGACCCGTCGGCCGACCTGGCCGCCGTCGCCGAGCTGTGCACCGCGGCGGGCGCCACCGAGGTGGTCCCCGCCGCGGACGCCGCCGAGTCCGATCTGCTGCTCCAGGCCCGGCGGATGTCGCTCACCGCGCTGGAGACCGTCAAGCCGGCCACGATGATCGACGACGTCTGCGTGCCGCGCTCGAAACTCGGCGCGATGCTCGAAGGCACCGCCGCCGTCGCCGAGAAGTACGGCCTCACCATCGGTGTCTGCGCACACGCGGGCGACGGCAACACCCACCCCGTCGTCTGTTTCGACCACACCGACGAGGACGAGTCCCGGCGGGCCCGTGCGTCCTTCGACGAGATCATGGCGCTCGGCCTGGCGCTCGGCGGCACGATCACCGGCGAACACGGGGTCGGGGTGCTGAAGAAGGAGTGGCTCGCGCGCGAGCTCGGCGAGGTGGGCGTCGAACTGCACCGGGGCATCAAGCAGGCGTTCGACCCGCTGGGGCTGCTCAACCCGGGCAAGGTGTTCTGACGGCCGGCCGGGACCGTGGCCGTTCACGCGTCGCCGTCCTGCGACTCGTCCGGCCCCCACGGGTCGCTCAGCCACAGATCGTCGGCCGGCAGCGGCGCGAGCAGTTCGGCGAGACCCTCGTCGATGCGCAGCCGCTCGGACTCCGTACCCGGCGGGACCAGCCGCAGCGTCCGCTCCACCCAGGCGGCCACCGCGGCGGACGGCATCTCCAGAAGCGCGTCGCCGTCCGGCGAAGTCAGCGCCACGAAGAGGACGTTGCGGACGTCGACCTTGGTCGGCCAGATCCGTACGTCCCCGTGGCCGCACGGCCGGAACACGCCCTCGATCAGGAGATCGCGGGCGAAGGTCCAGCGGACGGGGAACTCGGAGCCGATGTGAAAGGCGACGTGCACGGCGTACGGATCCTCGGTGCGAAACGTCAGCCGGGCGGGGACGGGGATGCTGCGCTCGGGCGACAGAACCAGCTTGAACTCCAGCTCGCGTTCCACGACGGTGTGCATGAGTGCGTCCTTCCAGTGCCTGTGGGCCGGTCCCGTGACCGGTCCGCACAGGGAGAGAGCGCCCTCCCCGCCACCTATTACGCGACTTCGGGAAAAAATTTCCGGGTGACCGGAAAGTGGCCCAATCCCCTGGACCGGCCCAGGGGTACGCGGGCGTCTGATAGATGTGGACCCGTTGAATTGCGGCCTCGAAGAGATACGGGACCACGGTGATGAGCGCCCCAACCCCGGCACCCGGTGACGAAAGCCCCCGCGAGGGGTACTACCCCGACCCGTCCATTCCCGGATACGTCCGGTACTGGAACGGCGCTTCGTGGGTGCCCGGCACGAGCCGGCCCGCCCCTCCCCAGGGCGAGCCGGCGCCCGGCGGAGCGGCGGGCGGACCGCAGCCGGCGGCCCCGGCGTCCGCGTCGGCCGACGCACCGGTGGACGAGACCGGTCCGGTCTTCCTCGACGAGGAGCCGTTCGCGGACAACCGTCCCGAACCAGCCACCGCCTGGCAGGCCGACGCGTCCCGGCAGACCGGCTTCGGCGGGGAGCGCGACCGGCGGGTCTCCTGGGGCGGCACCGGGCAGCCCGGCGAGCAGGACGAACGGGGCGAGCAGGGACGGCCGTCGGGGCCGGAGTCCCGGTCCGGGGCCGCGTCCGGCTCGGGACCGGAGCCCAGCCGGGATCCCCGTATGTCCGCCGAACGGATCCCGGCCGACCGTGTCCCCGCGGTCCGGGCGCCGGGCTCCCGGCTCCCGGCCGATCTCGCCCCCGCGGTCCGGGCGCCCGTCGACCGTGCTCCCGCGGACCCGCGGCGGCCCGCTTCCCCGGACCCGGCGGGGGCTGCGCTGCCGGGCGTGCGCGGCGGTGGCCAGGCACCCGA
The DNA here is from genome assembly GCF_055584025.1 of Streptomyces sp. NPDC104309. Lineage (NCBI taxonomy): Bacteria > Bacillati > Actinomycetota > Actinomycetes > Kitasatosporales > Streptomycetaceae > Streptomyces > Streptomyces sp. NPDC104309. Next base: position 28,166 of record NZ_JBVJMV010000016.1, read on the forward strand.
GAACACCGTCGCGATCCGGGCCGACCGCACGGGCCGCCCCGGTGGCAGCGGTACGGGCAGCGGCGGCGACGCGGGAGGGCCGCCCATCGACGGCACGGTCGCGATCCGTGCCATGGGCCGGGGCACCCGTCCGCCCGCACCCCGGACGACGGAACAGCCGCCCGCGGACGGGACGATGGCGATCCGCGCGCTCACCCCGGGGACCGGTTCGCGGCCTCCCGCGCAGACCCCGGCGCAGACCCCCGCCCCGGCTCCCGGCCCGAGTCCCGCGCCGGCCCCTGCCCCGGCCCCGGCCGCCCTCACCTCGGGCGAGCCCAACAGCCCCATCACGCCGGGCGCGGGCGACGGTGCCGCCTCCTGGCCGCAGCACATCCATCAGCTCGCCCACCCCGAGCAGGCCCCCCGCCCTCAGCCTCAGCTCCCGCTCCAGGCTCAGCAGCCCCCTCCGCAGTTCGGTGCGCAGGGCGGACAGCCGGACCAGCCCGTCGTGCCCTGGAAGCCCCCGGTCGACGACCACTTCCAGCAGCTCGCGCAGGCCCAGGCATCGGCCAGGCCCGCCGGACTCGGCAAGCGGTTCGCCGCCCGGCTCATCGACACGGTGGTGCTGGCCGCGCTGGTCGGCGCGATCGGGTTCCCGCTCGGCTCGCGGGCGATGGACCACATCGACGCGAAGATCAGCGCGGCGAAACTGTCCGGCGAGACGGTCACCGTCTGGCTGGTGGACTCCACCACGGCCGGTCTGTTCGGCGCGGTGCTCGCCGCGTTCCTGGTGCTCGGCGTCCTGGTGGAGGCACTGCCGACCGCCAAGTGGGGCCGTACGCTCGGCAAGAAGCTCTGCGGGCTCGAAGTGCGGGACATCGAGTCCCACGGGGCCCCGGCCTTCGGTGCCGCGCTGCGCCGCTGGCTGGTCTACGGCGTGCTGGGCGTCCTGGTGGTCGGGGTGGTCAATGTGCTCTGGTGCGTGTTCGACCGGCCGTGGCGGCAGTGCTGGCACGACAAGGCGGCGCACACCTTCGTCGCGGGCTGACCCCGGGCGCCGGCCTGTCGCGCCGACCGCGCGGGCCGGCTTCGGGCCAGAGGTCGCGGCCGACATCGGGGCCGACCCGCGCGGGGAGCCGCTGAGCGCACTCGTCCGGCTGACGGCCCATCGGGTGAGGAGCCTCGGGGCAGACCCGTTCCCCCGAACGCACCTGAGCCGTTGCGGGCGCGCGTGGGCCGGGATGCACTGCCCCCATGAGCAACGATCAGCCGACGTCCGGTGAGCCGCCCGAGGACGACCCGTTCCTCAAGAAGCCGCAGGGGTCACAAGGGCCGCAGGAGCCGCCGGGGCCGCAGGAGCCCCAGGGCCCGCAGGGCCCGCCATCGGGTTCGCCCTACGACAGCGCTCCGCCTCCGCCGCCCTACGATCCCGGTCCCTATGGCGGCGGTGGCCCGTACGGGGGTGCCGATCCGCTGGCCGGCATGCCGCCGCTCGGTGAACCGGGAAAGCGGATTCTGGCCCGGCTGATCGACTTCCTGATCATCTCGATCCCGCTGTATCTGATCTCGTTGCCCTGGGGCGGCGCGGTCGAGATGTCGAACGACAACACCAGCAACAACGGTGTCGGCAACGTCTTCAGCCAGACGTACAGCGGCCACCAACTGCTCTGGTCACTGATCGGGCTGGTGGTCTACGTCGCGTACGACACGTACTTCACGCACAAGGACGGCCGGACCATCGGCAAACGGCTGCTGAAGCTGCGGGTCGCGATGCTCAACGACGGCCGGGTGCCGGACACCGGGACGGCGTTCCTGCGGGCCGTGGTGCTGTGGCTGCCGGCGCTGCTGTGCTGCCCCTGCCTGTGGTGGCTGATCAACATCGTGCTCATGTTCACGGACAAGCCCTACCGGCAGGGCCTGCACGACAAGTCGGCGAAGACGGTGGTCGTCCAGACCAACTGAGGCAACAGGCGTCCTCACCGCCCCACGCCTCAAAGGCCTCGGTCTCCGTACGGGTTCGGTCGTCGAACCCGTACGGAGACCGAGGCCTTTGAGCGTCAGCGACGCAGGGAGTGCTCGTTCAGACGCCCGTCCACACGCGCCGTTCCACGCCGCTCGGCCACGCGGGCCGCCGGGATCGAGGCCTGGACGCCGTCGCGGGCGAGACCCTCGGCCTCGACGGCGGCGGAAACCGCGTCCTGGTTCGTACGGGCCGCGGCCCCGGCCCTCGACGACTTCGCTGTTTTCGCCCGGGACGGGAGGGGTACGGTCACGGCCACCAGCAGACCGAGCGCGAGCGCCGCGGTCCCGATGACGGCGATGCCGAGGCCCGAACCCGTACGGGAGAGCAGCAGCATGGCGAGGGTCGAGAAGACGACGGTGACCGAACCGTAGGAGAGCTGTGCGGCAGTGATACGCGGCATGGCGGTATCCGTCCTCGGGGCATCGGATGGGTGGGCAGTCTCTCAACACGGTCGCACTGTCAAGCGACTCTACGACGGTGGATGCCCGAGAGGAGCCGGTAGTAAGCATGGCCTAACCCACGGTGCCGGTGCACGGGGGGCGCACGGAGTCATTCCACGCTCCGGGCTCGGGCTGTGACGCGCCGGTTGCCCGCGTGGTGGACGTCCGGATAACGGAAATGCGCTCCTGCATAGTGCACTTGGCCTGTTCAAGTCAAGATCTGTCTTTTCTCTCGTAACTCCGGTCGAATGTCGTCACTTGTGACGCGTATCCGCGCGCGGCCCCCACCACACCACCCCAGGCCGCAGCCGCGGGCGCCGGGGAGGACTGCATCAAGTGACCACTCATAGACGGGCGCTTCGCGCCGCAGCGGTTGTCGTGGCCATGGCCGCCACTGCCGCCACGGCGTCAGCTTTCGCCACCGCGCAGGCGGATGACCATGCATCAGGAGCCAAGGCCTCCGCGGTCGAGCGCCGCGACCCGGGCTCGGCCAAGGGCAACGAGCACGATCTGAAGGGCCCCTTCAGCGAGCAGCAGGACGCGCAGCGTCAGGCCGCCCTGGAAAAGGTCATATCGGGTGACAAGAAGATATCGAAGCGGGGCGGCTCCCAGGTCGTCAAGCTCGACGACAAGAAGTACGTCGAGCTCGGCCGCGAGAAGACCGACAAGATCTTCACGATCCTGGTCGAGTTCGGCGACAAGGTCGATGACACGACCATGTTCGACCCGGACGGTGACGGCCCGAAGCCTCCTGTCAAGAAGTACGGCGGCACGCCCGGCCCGGCCCACAACACGATCGCCAAGCCGGACCCCAAGAAGGACAACAGCACCGCCTGGCAGGCCGACTACAACCAGGCGCACTTCCAGGACCTCTACTTCGGTACGGGCGCCGGCAAGAACTCGCTGAAGACCTACTACGAGAAGACGTCCTCCGGGCGCTACTCGGTCGACGGCCAGGTCACCGACTGGGTCAAGATCCCGTACAACGAGGCCCGTTACGGTTCCAACTACTGCGGCTCGACCAACTGTGCCAACGTCTGGGACATGGTCCGCGACGGCGTGAACGCCTGGGCCGCCGACCAGAAGGCCAAGGGCCGCACCCCGGAGCAGATCAAGGCGGATCTCGCACAGTACGACCAGTGGGACCGTTACGACTACGACAACGACGGCGACTTCAACGAGCCCGACGGCTACATCGACCACTTCCAGATCGTCCACGCCGGTGAGGACGAGTCCGCGGGCGGCGGTGCGCAGGGCACCGACGCCGTCTGGGCGCACCGCTGGTACGCCTACGGCACCGACGCCGGCGCGACCGGTCCGGCCTACAACAAGGCCGGCGGCACCGAGATCGGTGACACCGGCATCTGGGTCGGCGACTACACCGCGCAGCCCGAGAACGGCGGCCTGGGCGTCTTCGCCCACGAGTACGGCCACGACCTGGGCCTGCCCGACCTGTACGACACCACCAACACCGCCGAGAACTCGGTCGGTTTCTGGTCCCTGATGTCGGCGGGCTCCTGGCTCGGCACCGGCAAGAACCAGATCGGTGACCTGCCCGGCGACATGACCGCCTGGGACAAGCTCCAGCTGGGCTGGCTCAACTACGACGAGGCCAAGGCCGCGACGAAGTCCACCCACAAGCTGGGCGTGTCCGAGTACAACACCAAGGACAAGCAGGCGCTCCTCGTCACACTGCCCGACAAGCCCGTCACCACCGCTGTCACGAAGCCCGCGGAGGGCTCCAAGCAGTGGTGGAGCAACATGGGCGACAACCTGAACAACACCCTGTCCCGCTCGGTCGATCTGACCGGCAAGTCCAAGGCGTCCCTGGACCTCGCGGGCTTCTGGGACATCGAGAAGGACTACGACTTCCTCTACACCGAGGTGTCGGACAACGGCGGCACCAGCTGGACCGCGATCGACGGCACGGCCGACGGCAAGGCGATCCCGCGCGACGCCAGTGACAAGCCGGCCCTGACCGATGTCTCCGGCGCGTACCAGAAGCTCTCCTACCCGCTGGACGCCTACGCGGGCAAGAAGATCGACATCCGCTTCCGTTACACCACCGACGGCGGCGCGGGCGGCGTCGGCTTCGCCGCCGACACCATCTCGGTCAACGCCGACGGTGCCGCGCTCTTCACGGACAACGCCGAGGGCGACGACAACGGCTGGACCGCCAAGGGCTTCTCCCGCGTCGGCGAGTCGTTCACCAAGGACTACCCGCAGTACTACATCGCGGAGAACCGTCAGTACGTCAGCTACGACAAGACCCTCAAGGTCGGACCGTACAACTTCGGCTTCTCCAAGACCCGTCCGGACTGGGTCGAGCACTACCCGTACCAGAACGGTCTGCTCATCTGGCAGTGGGACCGTTCCCAGAAGAACAACAACGTCTCGGCCCACCCGGGCCAGGGCCTGATCCTGCCGATCGACGCGCACGCCAAGCCGCTGAAGTGGGCGGACGGCACGATCATCCGCAACAAGATCCAGCCCTTCGACGCACCCTTCAGCCGGTACGCGACCGACGGCTTCACCCTGCACAACGCCGATGTGCCGGTGCAGATCAAGTCGCAGCTCGGCATCCCGGTCTTCGACGACCACAAGGGAACCTACTGGTACAAGGAGAACAAGACCGGAAGTGTTCAGGTCACTGACACGAACACCCGGATCACGGTCGTCAGCGAGCCGCGCGACGGTTCGACGATGATCGTCAAGGTGGGGCCCTCGCACAAGTAGTTCCGTATCACCGCAGGTCAGAGCTTGATCGGCCGTCGCCCTCTAGCGGGCGGCGGCCGATCGTGTTTAGGTGCCTCTTGTTCAGATCCTTATTGACACGACGTCTCACGGGGGAGCGCGGAGCATGGCAGGCGGAGGGTTCAGCAAGTTGCCGAACGGCACGGTGGTGGTGGCGATCACCCTGACCGGCCCGACGGACGGAACGGGTCCGGGCAGTCCCGTCCGGGTCCTGGTGCACGCGGCCAACCGGGCCCGCGCGCTGACCCGGCTGCGCAATCTGGGCCTGCGTGCCGTCTATCTCCGCGGCAACGCCGAGCCGCCCACCCCCGACGAGATCACCGCCGTGCTCCACCACCCCGACGGGATGCTCTGGCGGGCCCGGCCCCAGCGGGCGCAGGAACTCTGGCATCCGATCCGAGCCCTGCTCCGCCCGTCCGTACCGGCCCGCCGCCCGGCCTGAGGCGGGGACGACGGTGGGAGCGGCGAGGGTGAGCCCTGGCCGACCCGCCCGGCTACACCACGGGCTTGCCGGAGAGCTTCACACCCGCCCTGCGGAGCTCCTCCAGCGCCCGGTCCGTGGTCTCCTCGGCGACCCCCGCGGTCAGATCGAGCAGCACATGCGTCGTGAGACCTGCCCGGACCGCGTCCAGCGCCGTCGCCCGCACGCAGTGGTCGGTCGCGATGCCGACCACGTCGACCTCGGTGATCCCGTGGCTCCGCAGCCAGTCGGCCAGTCCCACACCGTCCTCGTCGAGGCCCTCGAAGCCGCTGTACGCCGCGGCGTAGGCCCCCTTGTCGAACACCGCGTCGATCGCCCCCGAGGCGACCGCCGGGGCGAAATTCGGGTGGAAGCCCACCCCCTCCGTACCGGCGACACAGTGCACGGGCCAGGAGTGCTCGAAGTCCGGCTGCGCGGAGAAGTGGTTGCCGGGGTCGACGTGGTGGTCACGGGTGGCCACCACATGGCGGTACCCGGGCTGGGCCTCGCCGATCAGGTCGGTGATGGCGGCGGCGACATCGGAGCCCCCCGCCACGGCGAGGCTGCCGCCCTCGCAGAAGTCGTTCTGGACGTCCACGACGATCAAGGCGCGGTGCATGGCGGGTGTCCTTCGGTGGGGGACGGGTCGGCGGTCATGAGGGACGTATTCGAGCCTAGAGACTCCGGAGCGGTTCAGGGAGGGGACGGTGCGCCGGCAGCGAGCTCGGGCGCTGCCGGCGGCACCATCGAGCCCGTCCGGCGATGGAGGACGAAACGGCCACCGGGCGGACCGGTCACCGTCCCCGCGCCCGCCCCGTCACACGTACTCCGTGGGGATCACCGGTTCCCCGCGGGACAGCTGCATCGCCGACATCGGCAGCCCCGCCCGCGCCGCCACGTGCCGCGCACGCGCGGCGTCCAACGGCTCACGGGCGATCACCTCACCGCCCCTGACCAGCTCGGCCAGCAAAAGCCGGTCGGCCAGCTCCAGGGGTACGGGACCGGTGCCGATCACCTCCGCCTCGGCCACGCCGTTCGAGTCCAGCCGGCGCGCGGCCCACTTGCGACCGCCCACCGACGACTTCGAGCCGAGCGACTTCTTCGCGACCGGGCGCAGCGGCTCCGCGGGGTCGGCGGATCCGGCGCGGGCGACCAGCTTGTAGACCATCGAGCAGGTGGGCTGCCCGCTGCCGGTCACCAGCTGGGTGCCCACCCCGTACGCGTCGACGGGCGCCGCGGCCAGCGAGGCGATCGCGTACTCGTCCAGATCCGACGTCACCACGATCTTCGTCCCGGTGGCGCCCAGCTCGTCCAGCTGCTGCCGCACCCGGTGCGCGACCAGCAGCAGGTCCCCGGAGTCGATGCGCACGGCACCGAGCTCGGTCCCGGCGACCTCGACCGCCGTACGGACCGCCTCGGCGACGTCGTACGTGTCGACCAGCAGCGTCGTCCCCCGGCCCAGCGAGTCGACCTGGGCCCGGAACGCGTCGCGCTCGGTGTCGTGGAGCAGAGTGAAGGCGTGGGCGCTCGTCCCGACGGTCGGGATGTTGTAGCGGAAGCCCGCGGCCAGGTCGGAGGTGGTGTCGAAGCCCCCGATGTACGCGGCACGCGCCGACGCCACCGCCGACAGTTCATGGGTGCGGCGTGCACCCATCTCGATCAGGCCACGTCCGCCCGCCGCCGCGGACATCCGCGACGCCGCCGCGGCGATCGCCGAGTCGTGGTTGAGGATCGAGAGGATCACCGTCTCCAGCAGCACGCACTCGGCGAAGGAGCCCTCGACCCGCAGGATCGGCGAGCCGGGGAAGTACACCTCGCCCTCCGGGTAGCCCCAGATGTCACCGCTGAACCGGTAGTCGGCCAGCCAGGCGAGCGTGGGTCCGTCGACGACGTTCTGTTCGCGCAGGAAGGTGAGCATCTCGTCGTCGAAGTGAAAGTTCTCCACCGCGTCCAGCACCCGTCCGATGCCCGCGACGACGCCGTAGCGCCGGCCCTCCGGCAGCCGGCGGGTGAATGCCTCGAAGACCGAGCGCCGGTCGGCCGTGCCGGCCTTCAGCGCGGCCTGCACCATCGTGAGCTCGTACTGGTCGGTGAAGAGTGCCGTCGATGGCACACCGACCCGTCGCCCAAGGTCCGCAGAGTTCATGTTCCGGATGCTACCGCTATTTCGTCAGAGTGACGAGATCTCGGGTCGTTTGTGCGATGACCCCTCCCGAGTGGCAGCATGGGGTGGGTGAGCGTCGCCCCCACAGAGATCGAGCGTCCCGAATCGGCCGAGGAGAGTCTCGTTGTCCCCGAGCCCGACGTGCCCTGGGTGACGCTGGTCCACAACGACCCGGTCAATCTCATGAGCTATGTGACCTATGTCTTCCAGGCCTACTTCGGCTACTCCAAGGACAAGGCCCGCAAGCTGATGCTGGACGTCCACCAGAAGGGCCGCGCCGTCGTCTCCAGCGGCAGCCGCGAGGAGATGGAGCGCGACGTCCAGGCCATGCACGGCTACGGGCTGTGGGCCACCCTCACGCAGGACCGCAACTAGACCGATCCGTTCCCCCTCTGCCCCGCCCGACCCACCATCGGAGAAAACCCATGGCCGGCCACTTCGAGGCCACCCCCGGCGGCGGCGCGGCCGTCGCGCTCGACGAGGTGGAGATCGCGATCCTGCGCTCCCTCGCCGTCCAGCTGCTGGAACTGATCGGCCCCGGCGACGAACCCGCCGAGGGCGAGGACCCGCTGGCCGCCCTCTTCGCGGAGGGGCCCAGCAAACCGCCCACCGATCCCGCGCTGGCCCGCCTCTTCCCCGAGGCGTACGGCGACGAGGACAGCGAACTGCGCGCCGCTTCGGCGGAGTTCCGCCGCTTCACCGAGAACGATCTGCGCGCCCGCAAGCGTGTTGACGCCCTCGCCGTCGTACGCACCCTGGACGCCCTGTCCATCGCCGAGGACGGCGGCGCCGTACTCAAGCTCTCCGGTGACGAATGCCGTCACTGGCTCGGTGCCCTCAACGACCTCCGGCTCACCATCGGCACCCGTCTGGAGGTCTCCGACGACGACGAGGGCGAGGCCGGATCGCTCTACCGGCTTCCCGACAGCGATCCGCGCAAGCCGATGGTCATGGCCTATCTCTGGCTCGGCGCGCTCCAGGAAACCCTGGTGGAAACCCTGATGCCGTAGTTCCCGGTTTCCCGGTTTCCCGGTTTCCCGGTTTCCCGGTTTCCCGGTTTCCCGGCTTCCGGGTTTCCGGGTTTCTGGGCTTCCTTTTCCGGTCTCCCGGCCTCGGGCCCCGGTTCTGTGGGCGCCCCGGCGCCGATTCCGGTATCCGGGTCTCCCGGTCCCGGTCCAGGCCGCGGTTTCCGGGTCTCCCAGCCCCGGTTTCCGGGCTTTCCGCGTCCGGGCACCCCGTCTCCCGCGTCAGGGGTGTTCGCTCGACGGACACTCAAATCCGAATGACGATCCCGTCACCTGAACGGTCGCTCATGAGGCGACTGAAAACCCTTGTCCGCTTTTCCCTGTGCTGTGCGCCGCATCGGCTCCAGTGATTCACCCGTGTGCCCGTGATAAATCTTCACGACCACTCGGGGGCGTCACTCTTGTTCCCGAGGGCGCTACAAGCCGGCGACCGCCGGTGGCACTCCATCCATGTCCGGGGGGATCGGGACCCGATCCGCGGCTTCGACGGCGCGGATCGGCGTGGAGAAAGGCGCAGCACATGACATCGGCGCAGGTCGACAAGGGACAGGACGGCCGTCAGGCCGCAGCGGCCGCGGATGCCGGCGCGACGGGCGAGGGGTACCAGCGGGCCCTCGGTGCCCGTCAGATCCAGATGATCGCCATTGGCGGGGCCATAGGCACCGGCCTCTTCCTCGGCGCGGGAAAGGCGATCTCCAAGGCCGGCCCCAGTCTCATCCTGGCTTATGCCGTCGCCGGCCTGGTGATCTTCTTCATCATGCGCGCCCTGGGTGAACTCCTCATGTACCGCCCGGTATCGGGATCCTTCTCGGAGTACGCGCGTGAATTCATCGGCCCCTTCGCCGGCTTTGTCACCGGCTGGACCTACTGGCTGTTCTGGGTCGTCACCGGAATCACCGAAGTCACCGCCGCCGCCCAGTACATGACGTTCTGGTTCGACATTCCGCAATGGGTGTCGGCGCTGGTCTTCACGGTCATCCTGTACGGCGTGAACCTGATCTCCGTAAAGCTCTTCGGGGAACTCGAATTCTGGTTCTCGATGGTCAAGGTGACGGCCATCGTCGGCATGATCCTCATCTGCGCCGGAATTCTCACCCTCGGCTTCTCCGACGCCGGGGACACCGCGTCCGTCGCCCACCTCTGGGACGACGGCGGCTTCTTCCCGCACGGCATCACGGGCACCCTGATGACCCTGCAGATCGTGATGTTCGCGTTCCTCGCCGTGGAACTCGTCGGCGTCACAGCGGGCGAGTCCAAGGACCCGAAGACCGTCCTGCCCAAGGCCATCAACACCGTGCCGTGGCGCATCGCGGTCTTCTACATCGGCGCCCTCGTCATGATCCTCTCCGTGGTCCCGTGGGCCGAGTTCCAGCCCGGCATCTCACCGTTCGTCGCCTCGTTCCGGAAAATGGGCCTCGGTATCGGCGCCGGCATCGTCAACTTCGTCGTACTGACCGCGGCCCTCTCCTCCTGCAACTCCGGCATGTACTCCACCGGCCGCATGCTCCGCGACCTCGCGCTCAACGGGCAGGGCCCGAGGTTCTTCACCCGGCTCACCAGGAGCGGTACCCCGCTCGCCGGCACCACGTTCTCCGCCGCCCTGATGCTCGTCGGCGTCTGGATCAACTACCAGTGGCCCGGTGACGCCTTCACCTACGTCGTCTCCTTCGCCACCATCTCCGGCATGTGGGCCTGGATCATGATCCTCGTCTGCCAGATCCGCTACCGCCGTCTCGCCGACCTCGGCGTGCTCCCGCGCTCCGGCTTCCGGGCCCCCGGTGCCCCGTACACCAGCGTCTTCGCACTGGCCTTCATCGGCCTGGTCGTCGTGATGATGGGCATCGACAGGGACACCAGGGTCTCGCTGTACTGCGCCCCGCTCTGGGCGGCCGTCCTGGGCGTCTCGTACCTGGCGCTCAGGGCCCGCAACCCCGAGAACAAGGCCTTCGCGAAGAGCTGAGACCACCTGTGGCCCGTTCCGGCCCGTCACCAACTCATGACCGGCCCGTCCCCGGACAGCGGGCCGCCCCACGGTCATGTCCACCATGCGGGCCCCGACGTACCACGCCTCGGTACGCCGGGGCCCGCACGCCAAGGCCGGCCATTGACCGGCCCGCCTATCCTGGGCGCCATGCTGACCATCACCCAGACGCTCTACGACCAGATCGTCGCGCACTCCCGTGCCGACCACCCCGACGAGGCGTGCGGCGCGGTCGCGGGCCCGGCCGGAACCGGCCGGGCCGAACGGTTCATCCCCATGCTCAACGCCGCCCGCTCGCCCACCTTCTACGAGTTCGACTCGGGCGACCTCCTCAAGCTCTACCGCGAGATGGACGACCGCGACGAGGAGCCGGTGATCGTCTACCACTCCCACACCGCGACCGAGGCCTACCCCTCCCGCACCGACGTCACGTACGCCAACGAACCCGGCGCGCACTACGTCCTCGTCTCCACCGCGGACACCGACGACGCTGGTCCCTTCCAGTTCCGCTCCTACCGCATCGTGGACGGCGAGATCACCGAGGAGCCCGTCGAGGTCGTCGAGGCGTACCAGCCCGCCTGACCCTCTCGCGCCGCCCGATCCCGCCCGACCTCCTCGCGCCGCCCGACCCCGTCGTTCGACCCCGCCGCCGCGCCGCCCCGTCGGCCGGACGGGGCCGGGCCCACCGCGCCTCTGTCCACCTGGCGAACGCCGATCATCCACCAGGTGAGATCACACTCCGGATCACGGACCGGGAATCGATACGATGACCGCATGGTTCCCCATGACGTGAGCGAGAAGACGCCGGGCATGCTGCTCGTTGCGCGGCTGCACGTCGACCTGTGCAGGCTCTCCAGCGCGATCTGTACGAGCCACCTGCCCGCCGGCCGCCGGGCCTGAGCCGGGCCCGAGGCCCGAGCACCCGTCCGAAACGCACCAACCCCGCGCGGGGGCAGAGCCGCGCGCCCCATGCCATCTCTCCGCATTCGACAGGAGCCCACGCCATGGCCATCGAGGTCCGCATCCCGACCATCCTCCGCACCTACACCGACGGCGCCAAGGCCGTCGAGGGCAACGGAGAGACCCTCGCCGACCTCTTCACGGACCTGGACAGCCGCCACAACGGCATCCGTGAGCGCATCGTCGACGGCGACGAACTCCGCCGCTTCGTGAACGTCTACCTCAACGACGAGGACGTCCGCTTCCTCGACGGCATCTCCACCAAGCTCAGCGACGGCGACAACGTCACCATCCTCCCGGCCGTCGCCGGAGGAGCCGCCGGGGCGACGGCCGGGCGACGGGTGGGCATGAACTGATGCGGTACGACAGCCCGCTCGCCGCGGTGGGCAACACCCCGCTCGTCCGCCTGCCGCGGCTGTCACCCTCGGCCGACGTCCGCATCTGGGCCAAGCTGGAGGACCGCAACCCCACCGGCTCGATCAAGGACCGCCCCGCGCTCCATATGGTCGAAGAGGCGGAGAAGGACGGCCGGTTGACCCCCGGCTGCACCATCCTGGAGCCCACCAGCGGCAACACCGGCATCTCGCTCGCCATGGCGGCCAAGCTCAAGGGCTACCGCATCGTGTGCGTCATGCCGGAGAACACCTCCCAGGAACGGCGCGACCTGCTCGCCATGTGGGGCGCCGAGATCATCTTCTCCCCGGCGGCCGGCGGCTCCAACACGGCCGTACGCGTCGCCAAGGAGCTGGCCGCCGAGCACCCCGACTGGGTGATGCTCTACCAGTACGGCAACCCCGACAACGCGGGCGCCCACTACGCCACCACCGGCCCGGAGATCCTCACCGACCTCCCGTCCGTCACCCACTTCGTGGCGGGCCTCGGCACCACCGGCACGCTCATGGGCGTCGGCCGCTACCTGCGCGAACACAAGCCCGACGTCAAGATCGTCGCCGCCGAGCCGCGCTACGACGACCTGGTCTACGGGCTCCGCAACCTCGACGAGGGCTTCGTGCCCGAGCTGTACGACGCCTCGGTCCTCACCACCCGCTTCTCGGTCGGCTCCGCGGACGCCGTCACCCGTACCCGCGAACTCCTCCAGCAGGAGGGCATCTTCGCGGGCGTCTCCACCGGCGCCGCGCTCCACGCCGCGATCGGAGTGGGGAACAAGGCCGTCAAGGCGGGGGAGCAGGCCGACATCGTCTTCGTCGTCGCGGACGGCGGCTGGAAGTACCTGTCGACGGGTGTCTACACCGCCCCGACGACGGAAGCGGCCATCGAAACGCTGCACGGCCAGCTCTGGGCGTAGCGCCTCTCGTTCGGATCAGGCCGGGCTCGCGTGCTCCGCTCGCTGATCCGGCCCGATCCGAACGAAAGAGCCCAGCCCCTCGTACTCGATCGCCGGACGAGCCGGACGAGCCGGACGAGCCGGACGAGCCGGACGAGCCGGGCGAGCCGGACGAGCCGGACGAGCCGGATGGACCGGACCACCGGCCCGTCCGGCGATCGGGGCCGTCTCCGGGCCGCCCCTCGCCGTGCGCCCCGGCCTCAGCCGAGCCCGCGCACCCGCTCCCACACCCCCGGGTCCACTACCCCCACCCGCCGCCGGAACCCCCGCACGGCAACCTCCCGCAACTCGTCCGTCTCCAGGAAACTCGCCCGCTCCCACGCATCCCCCACCGTTCCCGCGGGCAGCGCGATCACCCCGGGCCGCTCCTGGTGATGCTTGCTGGTGATCTTCGCGACGAGCGCCGAGCCGCCCCGTACCGACAGCACCAGACAGGGCCGGTCCTTCGCCCCGGGCCCGTCCTCGTACGGCACCTCGGCCCACCAGATCTCACCCGGCCGCGGCCCGCGCTCCGGCCCCGTCCCACGCCCCGGCCCCGCCGGCGGGCGCGTCCGCCCGCCCGGCCGCCCACCCGAGCGCGTCCCCGCCGACCTGCCGGAACGCCCGCCCGGCCGCCGCCCGCCCCGCCCCCGCCCATCGGCGAGCGCCGCCACGAGCGCGAGCAGCACGACAACAGCGAATGCGATCCACCACCAGGACATGTCCATGTCTCGACCGTACCGGCGTTCCCCGCCTCTTCCATCGAACCGGTGACAGAGCAGGTGAGTTGCCCCACAACGGACGGCCGTGGAGGAGCGACCGGCTGTTTCGCGCTTTACGCTCGACAAATCGCTCAACAGACCGCACGAACCCTCCCCGTTCCCACGTCTCGGAGGTTCACGCTCCATGAAGCTCACCGTCGTCGGCTGCTCCGGCTCGTTCCCGTCCGCGGGATCGGCGTGTTCGAGCTACCTCGTAGAGGCCGACGGCTTCAGGCTGCTCCTCGACATGGGCAACGGCGCCCTCGGCGAGCTGCAGCGCCATGTCGGTCTCTACGACCTCGACGCCATTTTTCTCAGCCACCTCCATGTCGATCACTGCATCGACATGTGCGCGTACTTCGTCGTCCGTTACTACCGGCACGACGGGGGCCCTGCCGGCCCCCTCCCGGTCTACGGCCCCGACGGCACCGAACAGCGGCTGACCACCGCGCACGGCGACACCCCGTCCGAGCGGGCGATGAGCGAGGTCTTCGACTTCCACACGCTGAAGCCGGGCTCGTTCGAGATCGGCCCCTTCTCGGTCCGCACGGAGAAGGTCTGCCACCCCGTCGACTCCTTCGCCATCCGGATCGAGCACGGCGGCCGCTCTCTCACGTACTCCGGCGACACGGGCGCCTGCGAAGCCCTGGACGAGCTTGCCGAGGGCGTCGACCTGTTCCTCTGCGAAGCATCGTTCATCCATGGCAAGGAGGACATCCCGGACCTCCACCTCAACGGCCGCGAGGCGGGCGAGATCGCCGCCCGCGCCGGAGTGGGACGTCTTGTCCTCACCCACATCCCGCCGTGGACCGACGCCGACCGCAACCTGGCCGACGCCCGCATGTTCTTCGACGGACCGGTCGAGGTGGCGGCGCCGGGCGCGGTCTACGAGATCTGAAGTCCGGCCCGACGCCGGGGGACGACGAAGCCCTCACCTCCCGCCGGGGAGGTGAGGGCTTCGAGCCGTTGCGGCCTGCGGGCGGGGCCCGCGACGAGGGCTACTTCGCCTCGGCCTTGAGGAGCTCGGCCAGTTCCTCGTCGGACTCGCGGCCCGGCGTCGGCAGGTTGAACTTGGTGATCGCGAAGCGGAAGACGACGTAGTAGACCACCGCGAAGCAGAGACCGACCAGCACCAGCAGCCATGGCTTGCTCGCGATGCCGAGGTTCAGGAAGAAGTCGACCGCGCCGGCGGAGAAGCCGAAGCCGTCCTTCATGCCGAGGCCCCAGGTGAGGGCCATCGAGACACCGGTGAGCACCGCGTGGATCGCGTACAGCGCCGGGGCGATGAACATGAAGGTGAACTCGATCGGCTCGGTCACACCGGTGACGAACGCGGTGAGGGCGAGGGAGAACATCATTCCGCCGACGACCTTGCGGCGCTCGGGACGGGCGCAGTGGACGATCGCGAGGCAGGCCGCCGGGAGGGCGAACATCATGATCGGGAAGAAGCCGGTCATGAACTGTCCGGCCGTCGGGTCACCGGCCAGGAAGCGGTTGATGTCGCCGCTCTTGCCGTGGTACTCACCGGCCTGGAACCACGGGAACGAGTTCAGCAGGTGGTGCATGCCGACCGGGATCAGCGCACGGTTGGCGACACCGAAGATGCCCGCGCCGACCGCGCCCGAACCGACCAGCCACTCACCGAAGTTGTGCAGTCCGGTGCCGAGCACCGGCCAGATGTATCCGAAGACGACGCCGATGACCAGGCCCGCGAAGGCGGAGAGGATCGGGACCAGGCGGCGACCGCCGAAGAAGCCCGCCCAGGCCGGCAGCTTCGTCCGGTAGAACCGCTGGTAGAGCAGCGCGACGACGATGCCCATCACCACACCGCCGAGGACCTTGGCGTCCACGGGGGCGTCCGTCATGACCACCTTGCCGTCGACGACCGTCGCGACCTGCGGCAGGTTGCTGTCGGTGAAGGTGGCGAGCACCTTCTGGAAGACCAGGTAGCCGGTGACGGCGGCGAGGGCGGTCGAGCCGTCCGACTTCTTGGCGAAGCCGATCGCGATACCGACGGCGAACAGCAGCGCCATGTTGTCGAGAATCGCGTTGCCACCCGCGGCCATGAAGCTCGCGATCTTGGTGACGAAGTCCGGGAACGAGTCCCTGCCGAGCATGTCGTCGTTGCCGAGACGCACCAGGAGCGCGGCCGCGGGCAGCACCGCGACCGGCAGCATGAGGCTGCGGCCGATGCGCTGCATGACCGCCATCACGCCGGCGCCCTTCTTCCTGGTGACCGCGGGCGCGGTGTCTGCCGTAGACATCTTCTTCCTCCATTGGACAAGGCGCCGCCCAGGTCGATGAGGGGGGAGGCGACGACTCGAAGAACGCGGCAGAGCGCCACGTGGTCTGGACCACTCAGTGGTGTAGACCAGTTGTAGCATGATGTGGGTTGGATAAGGAACCTTCGCATCCGACTACTTCGCATGAGCAATCATCCACGCTCGGTGACATGGCGAAGACCCCCGGACCAAGGGGTCCGAGGGCCTGCTCCAACCGGGTCGAAAGACCCTGGTGACGTGCTACTTCGTGAGGTCTCTCTCGATCTCGGCCTCCAGTTCGTCCGGCTCTCGGCCCGGCGTCTGGAGATTGAATTTGGTGATCGCGAACCGGAAGATCACGTAATACACGGCGGCGAGGACCAGGCCGATCGGAATGATCAGCCACGGTTTGGTCGCCAGGCTCCAGTTGATGACGTAGTCGATCAGACCCGCGGAGAAGCTGAAGCCGTCCTTGACCCCGATCGCCCACGTCACCGCCATCGAGACACCGGTGAGCACCGCGTGGATCGCGTACAGCAGCGGCGCGACGAAGAGGAACGAATACTCGATCGGCTCGGTGATACCCGTCACGAACGACGTCAGGCCGACCGAGAGCATCATGCCGCCGACCGCCTTGCGGCGATGCGGCTTGGCGCAGTGGTAGATCGCCAGAGCCGCCGCGGGCAGGGCGAACATCATGATCGGGAAGAAGCCCGAGGTGAACTGACCGGCCGTCGGGTCGCCCGCGAGGAAGCGGTTGATGTCACCGTGCACGACCGTGCCGTCCGGCTTGGTGAAGTCGCCGAACTGGAACCAGACGAACGTGTTCAGGAACTGGTGGAGACCGATGACCAGCAGCGCGCGGTTGGCGACACCGAAGATGCCGGAGCCGGCCCAGTCCAGGTCCACCAGCCACTTGGAGAAGCTGGTCAGACCGTCCCCGATCGGCTGCCAGAGCCATGCGCACAGCGCGGCGAAGAGCAGGCCGACGAACGCCATGATGATCGGGACGAGCCGGCGGCCGTTGAAGAAGCCCAGCCAGTCCACCAGCTTGACCCGGTGGTACCGCTGCCAGAACCAGGCGGACAGCAGACCCATCACGATGCCGCCGAACACCCCGGGGTTCTGGTACTGCGCGGCCGTCACCTTGGCGTTGCCGGTGACGCAGGTGCCGAACCAGGTGCCGCCCGAGGTGAAGGTCGAGCCGGGCGCGCAGTCCACCGGGAAGGCGTGCAGTACCGCGTAGTAGACGAGGAAGCCGGCCACCGCGGCGAGTGCGGTCGAACCGTCCGACTTCTTCGCCATGCCGATCGCCACACCGATGCAGAACAGCAGCGGGAGACCGAGCCCCGAGTCGAGCAGCGCACCGCCCGCGGCCTCGAACACCTTGGCCACGTTGCCCCAGCGCAGGCCCTCGTCGCCGAATACGTCCGGCTGGCCCAGCCGGTTGAGAATGCCCGCCGCGGGCAGGACGGCGATCGGGAGCTGGAGGCTGCGGCCCATCTTCTGGAGGCCTTGGAAGAAGCCGTTCCACCATGTCCTCCGTGGCACTGCGGCGCTGCTTGAGCTCATCGGCGTCCTCCCGGAACACGGCGCGGTCGGCGGTCGTTGCAGACTGGTGTAGACCAATTGAGGTACGGTGCGTAACCCGCCTGGAAGGCAGGGCACCGGTGATCGTCATCATTGAGGACGGTCCAGACACCCGCCCGCGAAGCTGGGCCAAACGTGCGTTACGGTGACGAAACGGACCCAGGGTGGGCCGTCGCACGCATGTGAACAACCAGGGAGAAGGCCATGGCCAGCAAGGCTGAGAAGATCGTCGCCGGGCTCGGCGGTATCGAGAACATCGACGAGATCGAAGGCTGCATCACGCGCCTCCGCACCGAGGTCCACGACCCCAGCAAGGTCGACGAAGCCGCGCTCAAGGCCGCCGGAGCCCACGGCGTCGTCAAGATGGGCACCGCGATCCAGGTCGTCATCGGTACCGACGCCGACCCCATCGCCGCCGACATCGAAGACATGATGTGACCGGCCGCCGGACCCTCCGCATAGCCACCCGCTGAGCCGGACCGCTCAGCACCACACAGGCCCCGCCCGCCCGGACGGGGCCTGTGCCGCACCCGAACGGGAGCCGCGCCGGGCCCCGCACGGCACCGCGCCGACCCCGCACGGCATCGCTCCGGCAGCCGCCCCCGGCACCCGAACGGGCGCCATCCCCGCACCGGATACAGTCGACGCCATGTCTCGTATCGACGGCCGCACCCCCGAACAGCTCCGCCCCGTCACCATCGAACGCGGATGGAGCAAGCACGCCGAAGGCTCCGTACTCATCTCCTTCGGCGACACCAAGGTCTTCTGCACCGCCTCCGTCACCGAGGGCGTCCCCCGCTGGCGCAAGGGCAGCGGCGAAGGCTGGGTCACCGCCGAATACTCCATGCTGCCCCGCTCCACCAACACCCGCGGCGACCGGGAATCCGTACGCGGCAAGATCGGCGGCCGCACCCACGAGATCAGCCGGCTCATCGGCCGCTCCCTGCGCGCCGTTGTCGACTACAAGGCCCTCGGCGAGAACACCATCGTCCTGGACTGCGACGTCCTCCAGGCCGATGGCGGCACCCGCACCGCCGCCATCACCGGCGCCTACGTCGCCCTCGCCGACGCCGTCACCTGGGCCCAGCACAAGAAGCTCGTCAAGCACGGCCGCAAGCCGCTGACCGACACCGTCTCCGCGATCAGCGTCGGCATCGTCGACGGCACCCCCCTCCTCGACCTCTGCTACGAGGAGGACGTCCGCGCCGACACCGACATGAACGTCGTCTGCACCGGCGACGGCCGCTTCGTCGAGGTCCAGGGCACCGCCGAGGCCACCCCCTTCGACCGCAAGGAACTGGGCGCCCTCCTCGACCTCGCCACCGCCGGCTGCGCGGACCTCACCGTCTTCCAGAACGACGCCCTCGCCCGCACCCTCGGCGAGTGACTCCCCCCGCGAGGCACGGGTAAAGAAGCAACCAAGTACGCACCGCAACGCGTCGTTGCGAACACGGGCGCACGGGTCGAACCGTGCGCCCGTCCGTGTATCCGCACCCGGGGAGGAACCGCACCATGGCCAAGGCCGCCCGCCACCGCCGCATCGCCGTCGCGCTGACCCTGACCGCCCTCACCGTCACCGCGGCAGCCGGCTGCGGCGCCGTCGACAAGGCGCTCGACTGCGTGCGCACCGCCGACGCCATCGCCACCGGCGTCGACAACCTCCAACAGGCCGTCTCCAACGCCTCGAACGACCCCACTCAGGCATCGGAAGCCCTCGACGCCATCGAGAAGGAGCTCGGCGACCTCGGCGACAAGACCGACAACGCCGACCTCGGCAAGGCCGTCGACCACCTCCGGTCCGGCGTCGGCAATGTCCGCGACGCCATCGACAAGGGCGACGCCACCCCCGACATCACCCCGGTCACCGCCGCCGCCAAGGAGATCGGCAAGGTCTGCACCCCCTGACAGCCGGGACAGCCGTGACGGTCCTGCACGTCCTGACCGCCACCGATACTGGGTGACATGACCCGCCTCATCCTCGCCACCCGCAACGCCGGGAAGATCACCGAACTCCACGCGATCCTCGCCGACGCAGGCCTCGACCACGAACTCGTCGGCGCGGACGCGTACCCGCACATCCCCGACGTCAAGGAGACCGGCGTCACCTTCGCCGAGAACGCCCTCCTCAAGGCCCACGCGCTCGCCAAGGCCACCGGCCACCCCGCGATCGCCGACGACTCCGGCCTCTGCGTGGACGTACTCGGCGGCGCCCCCGGCATCTTCTCCGCCCGCTGGGCCGGCACCCACGGCGACGACCGGGCCAACCTGGACCTGCTCCTGGCCCAGCTCTCCGACATCGACCACCCCCACCGCGGCGCCCACTTCGCCTGCGCGGCGGCCCTGGCCCTCCCCGACGGCACGGAACGCGTGGTCGAGGGCCGTCTGCTGGGCACCCTGCGCCACACCCCGTCCGGCACGAACGGCTTCGGCTACGACCCGATCCTCCAGCCGGAGGGCGAGACCCGCACCTGCGCCGAGCTGACCCCGGTGGAGAAGAACGCGATCAGCCACCGCGGCAAGGCGTTCCGGGCCCTGGTGCCGGTGGTGCGGGAGCTGGTGGGGTGACGCCCAAAAAGGGCCGTCGCCTTCGAGGCGAAGGCGACGGCCCTTTTTGCCTGTGGGCCCGGTGGGACTCGAACCCACGACACACCGGACCTAAACCGGCGCCCTCTTGGCCAGCTGGGGTACGGACCCGCGTATCCCACTCTACTGTGCGCCGTGGCGTCGCTTCGCGAAGGTTTCGGTCTGACTGTGGCAGGACGGGCACAGGTAGCGCAGGTTCTCCTGGCGGTTGTCGAGCCGGTCGCCGTTGATGTGGTCGATCTCCAGAACGATGCGCATCCCCCGCCAGGTGTCACCGATGCCGCACCTCACGCATACGTGAGGAACCTTGGTCTCATCGAGTGCCCGTCGCAACAAGGATGTGTTCGTCCGCGACGCTCCGGACTCCAGGCGCTGAAGTATCTCGGCCGCTGGTTTGCGGTACGGAGAACGTGTGCCGTGACAATGGCCTTGGCCGGAGAAGTGAGTAGTTGACAGGCCGTACGCCTCGATATCCCGCTTCACGCGAGCACGGGTGCCACCGTTATCGACGTAGCCGAGGAGCTTCAAGACGCTGGCCAGACTCCGGGACTGGATGACGGCCGATGCCAGTTCATCGCGTGGTGTGGAAGGCGTCCCATACCTGCGTCCGCTGGTGAAGTGGGAGGTGTCGATCTCGAGGCGATCGAGCTTCCTTCGTATGTAGGCGTACGGGCTGTCGCTCGGCGGCAGGCCCATGTACACGAACATCTCCCGGATGCTGTGCGAGTGGGCGGCGGCTTCAGCAAGAAGCTCCGCCGTGTAACTGCGGTGCTCTCGATTCGGAAGAGGCTCCTCGACGAAGTGGGACGTGTCGATGCCGTAGTGCTGCAGCCGGTCACGCAGGTATCGGCGCGGACGGCTGCCCAGCGGGGCGCCGAGCCGACGCAAAACGTCGACGAGGCTGGTCGAAGCGGCTGCGGTTCGTACGAGCAGGTCACGAGGATACTTATTTTGCTCGCTCATGCCGATTTCCTGCGCTTGCGACCGCGGTAAGTGTCTGTTGCGGCATGGCAGTTGGGACAGAGGAGCCGAAGGTTATCTTGGCGGTTGTCCCACCAGTCGCCCGCTGATGTGGTCGACTTCGAGTCTCAACGGCTGGCCCAACCACTCTCCTCTGTTGCCACACAGGGCGCATGCGTCTTCAACTCCGCTGCGGATCAGTTCGCGACGCAGTCGTTCGCCGGGAATTCTGCCGGCGGACGGAGAACCGAGAACCAGGGGGGTCCCCAGCGCCCCTCTGGGCCTGCGGGGAGGAGTACGCAGGAAATGTGACGTGTCGATGCGCAGCGCGGCTATGCGGCGGCCGATGTGTGCCTGATTGCCGCCCACGGGACTGATGCCCAATCGGCGTACTGCCTCGGCCACGCTCTTGGAGCAGGCGACCAGTTCGCGCAGCGTCTCTTCGGTGTGGCGCACCCTTGTGTCGACGAAGTGCGAGATGTCTATCCCCGCCCCAGCCATCTTGGCCCGCAGATATCTCCGGCTCCCCGGCGTCGGTGTCCCACCGCACCAACGGACCGCATCATCCGCGTTCGTGGTCTCCCGCGCCGCTTCTTCGAGCAGTTCGCGGGTATACCGAACCGGCATGTTCCCCTCCGCATCCGACCGCACGTTCGCGGCCTCGTGCGGATCAACGAGTCTTATATCGGACAGTCACGTCCGATATCCGACAAGATGTGGAATGGCTCGCACCGCTTCAACCGAGGCCGAAGGTGGTGCGGGCCATTTCGTCGAGAGACGGTGTCCGCGGGTCAGAACCTCGGATCCGGTGTCTGGGCCGCAGCCAGTTCCGCCGCCTCCTCCTCCGTCTCCACCGAGGGCGGGGAGCCGGCCAGGGGCTGCTGGGCGGTCTCCTTCATGCAGGCCACCGCGATCACGCCGACCAGGGCCGCCGCCATCGCGTAGTAGGCCGGCATCAGGTTGGTGCCGCTCCAGCTGATCAGGGCCGTGATCACCAGCGGGGTGGTACCGCCGAAGAGGGAGGCCGAGAGGTTGTAGCCCACCGAGAGGGAGCCGTAGCGGACCTGGGTGGGGAAGAGGGCCGGGAGGGCGGCGGACATGGTGCCCAGCATGCAGACCAGGGAGAGGCCCAGCATCAGCATGCCGGTCGTGATCGCGGGGATGCCGCCCTGGCGGATGAGGAGGAAGGCCGGGAGGGAGAGGAAGAAGAAGCCGAGCATGCCGGTCATCAGGAGCGGCTTGCGGCCGAAGCGGTCGGAGAGCTTGCCGACCTGACTGATGATCAGCATCAGGAAGGCCATGACGACGAGCAGGACGAGCAGGCCGTGCGTCTCGCTGTAGCCGAGTGCGTCGGAGAGGTAGGTCGGCATGTACGACA
The DNA here is from genome assembly GCF_055584025.1 of Streptomyces sp. NPDC104309. Taxonomy (NCBI): domain Bacteria; kingdom Bacillati; phylum Actinomycetota; class Actinomycetes; order Kitasatosporales; family Streptomycetaceae; genus Streptomyces; species Streptomyces sp. NPDC104309. The sequence goes on from NZ_JBVJMV010000016.1 coordinate 50,809, forward strand.
GCAGCATGTAGTCGGTGATGTTGTACGCGCCGACCAGGCAGATGCAGAGGATCAGCGTCGGCCAGTACTCCCGGAAGATCGTGGCGAGGTCGCCCTTGGCGGTGGTCTCGACGCCGTCGGCGGCCTCGGTCGCGTGCGCGGTGCCGCCCTCCAGTTTCTGGAAGGCGGGGGTCTCGTCGAGGCGCAGTCGCAGGTAGAGACCGACCAGGCCCAGCGGGCCCGCGACGAGGAACGGGATGCGCCAGCCCCAGGCGTCCATCTGGCCGGAGTCGAGTATCGCGGTCAGCGCGGTGACGAGTCCGGCGGCGCCCACGTAGCCGGCCAGCGTGCCGAATTCGAGGAAGCTGCCGAAGTAGCCGCGGCGTTTGTCGGGGGCGTACTCGGCGATGAAGGTGGAGGCGCCGCCGTATTCACCGCCGGTGGAGAAGCCCTGGACCAGGCGGAAGAAGATCAGCAGGGCGGGGGCCCAGAGCCCGATGGAGTCGTGCGAGGGGATGACTCCGATCGCGAAGGTGCCGACCGCCATCATGATCATGGTGAGGGCGAGGACCTTCTTGCGGCCGATCCTGTCGCCCATGGGGCCGAAGAACATTCCGCCGAGGGGTCGTACGAGGAAGGCGACGGCGAAGGTGGCGAAGGAGGAGAGGAGCTGGGTGGTGTCGTTCCCGGACGGGAAGAAGACATGGCCCAGGGTGACGGCCAGGTAGGAGTAGATGCCGAAGTCGAACCACTCCATGGCGTTGCCGAGTGATGCCGCCTTCACCGCTCGCTTGACCGCCCGGTCGTCGGTGACGGTGATGTCCGTCCGGCGCAGCCTCGGGTTCTTCCGCTGCCGGATGGCGCGGAACAGGGTGGGGTGGCGTTTGACCGCTTCCGGATCGGCCGCCTGGTGGGGGTCGGGGGCCGCCATGGCCGGGTCCTTTCCTCGGGTGGGTGTTCGGGAAAGGCTTCTGCGCGGTCATGGCGGTCGCAAACCGAATCGGTGACCGAATGCGATGTCCCTCACATGCATTCGGCCGTCCGGGGGCTCCTGGACTTCCGCCAGGGGTTCGGCGGTCGCGGGAGCCGTTCTCGGCGGGGCGGGTCAGATGCCGAGGTCCTTGATGATCTTGGCTACGTGGCCGGTGGCCTTGACGTTGTAGAGGGCTCGCTCGACCTTGCCCTCCTCGTCCACGACGATCGTGGAGCGGATGACGCCCGTCACCGTTTTGCCGTAGAGCTTCTTCTCGCCGAAGGCGCCGTATGCCTCAAGGGTCTCCTTGGAGGGGTCGCCGACCAGGGTGACCTTGAGGCTCTCCTTCTCGCGGAACTTGGCGAGCTTCTCGGGCTTGTCGGGGGAGACGCCGATGACGTCGTATCCGGCGCCGGTGAGCAGCTCCAGGTTGTCGGTGAAGTCGCAGGCCTGCTTGGTGCAGCCGGGGGTGAGGGCGGCCGGGTAGAAGTACACGATGACCTTGCGGCCCTTGTGGTCGGCGAGCGAGATCTCGTTGCCGTCGGCGTCGGGGAGGGTGAAGGCGGGGGCGGTGTCGCCGGGCTGGAGTCGCTCGCTCATGGTTCTCCTCAGGTGGCACGTGGGGTGTACGGGACCGAGCGTAATAGGGGTGCCGCCGGGTGCGTGGGCGGTCGAGCTGACAGACTGTCGATGAAGGTTTACCGGACGAGGACCACGGAGGCGGCGCGGTGTCGGATGCCAGGACCCCTGCGCAGATCGAGGCGGACATCATCAGCAGGCGTGAGCAGCTTGCGGTGGTGCTCGATGAGATCGGGGTGCGGGTGCACCCGAAGACGATCATGGGTGATGCGAAGGCCAAGGCCGCCGAGGCGGTGGACCGGACGGCGGGGCGGGCTTTTGTCGCGGTGAACCGGACGGTTTCGGACGTGAAGGCGCAGTTCGTGTCCGAGGACGGTGCTCCGCGTATGGAGCGGGTGATTCCGGCGGCGTTGCTCGCGGTGGGGGTCGTGGGTCTGGTCGTGGTGTCGAAGCGGCGCAGGAAGAACTGATGCCGCAAGAACTGGTGCCGCAAGAACTGGTGCCGCGATCCGTGTACCCCGGGGGCGTGCGGAGCCGTGGCGGGCAGGTAGGTTGCGGGGCGTGAGCGAGAACACCGACGACAAGCTGCCCATCCGCATGCTGCACGACCGTGTGCTGGTCCGGTCCGATACGCCGGAGGGCGAGCGGCGTTCGGGCGGCGGCATCCTGATTCCGGCGACGGCCGCGGTCGGCCGTCGGCTGGCCTGGGCCGTCGTGGTCGCGGTGGGTCAGAACGTGCGGACGGTGGAGCCGGGTGACCGGGTGCTGTACGACCCCGAGGACCGTGCGGAGGTCGAGGTGCGCGGTGTGGCGTATGTGCTGATGCGCGAGCGGGATCTGCACGCGGTGGCGGCGGACCGGTTCGAGGGGTCGGTGGATTCCACCGGGTTGTATCTGTAGGTCGTGGCAGTCGCGAGTGACCTGGTGACCGGCGTCACCAGGTCTTTTGCTTGTTCTTTGCTACGGTGGAGCCACCCCGACGAGACGCGCCGTACCGGGCTTCGCAAAGACGACGCACCCCGTTTTTGTTCGCGTTCTGTCTTGTCGGAGGTGCCGTCGTGGCATGGGTTCTGCTGGTTGTCGCCGGTCTGCTGGAAGTGGCCTGGTCGATCGGGATGAAGTACACCGAGGGGTTCACCCGGCTGTGGCCGAGTGTGTTCACGGGGCTCGGGATCGTGGCGAGCATGGTGATGCTGTCCCATGCGGCGAAGACGCTGCCGATCGGTACGGCGTACGGCGTGTGGGTCGGTATCGGGGCGGCCGGTGCGGCGATTCTCGGCATGGCGGTGCTGGGTGAGCCGGCGACCGCCGCCCGGATCTTCTTCGTCTGTCTGCTGCTGGTGGCGGTCGTGGGGCTGAAGGCGACCTCGGGTCACTGACGCGGTGTCACGGTCGCCGGGGGTGCCGCGGCCGTCGGGGGTGCCGCGGGCGTCGGGGGTGCCGGGGCCAGGGCCGGGGGTGCCGGGGCCGGGGGTGCCGGGGCCGGGGGTGCGGGCGCCGGGGGTGCCGAGGGGGCGGGGGTGCCCTGGGCGCCCGGGTAGAGGTCGTAGCCGTTCCCGCCGCCTGGGCCGCCCGGGCCGCCTGGACCACTGATGCCCCCGCCGCCGTTAGCCGCGCCGCCGTCGGCGGGTCCGCCGGTTCCGGGGCCGGGTGGGCTGCTGGGCGAGGTGCCTCCGCCGGTGCTGCTGGGCGGAGTGCCGGCGGGGGGCCCGGACGGTGTCACGGTGTTGCCTGGGCTGCTGCTCTGTTCGGTGGGCGGGGCGGTTTCTTCGGCGCCGCTTTCGAGGTTGAGGACGAAGTCCTGGGCCACGGTGTTGCGAAGCGCGGCCTCGGTGTATTGGGCCCAGGTCCGGGCGGGTGCGTCACCGCCGTTGACGCGGGCCAGTCCGAGTGCTCCGTAGAGCGGTTTCTGCGCGCCGGTGTCGGGGTCCTGGCCCATGACGGCGATGACGGTGGTGAGGTCGGGGGTGTACCCGGCGAACCAGGCAGCCTTGTCATCCTCGGCGGTGCCGGTCTTGCCCGCGGCGGGGCGGCCGGCCGCCTGGGCGGCGGCGCCGGAGCCGCGCTCGACGACGCTCTGGAGGATCGAGGTGGTGGTGTCGGCCGCTTCCCGGCTGACGGCCTGCTCGGTGTTCCTGCTGGGGAGTTCCAGGTCCGTGCCGCCCTTGCTGACCCTGTCGACGAGGACGTACGCGCCGTGCGTGCCGTGGTTGGCGAGGGTGGCGTACGCCTCGGCCATGTCGAGGACGGCGGCGGTGGCGACGCCGAGCGCGATGGAGGGGTACGGGGCGAGGTCGGGGGTGTTCTCGGGGATGCCGAGGGCGATGGCGGTCTGCTTGACCTTTCCGGGGCCGACGTCCTCGGCCATCTGGGCGTAGACGGCGTTGACGGACTTGTCGGTGGCCTCGCGGACGGTGATGGGGCCGTAGTCGATGTCGTCCTCGTTGGCGGGGGCGTATCCGGTGGGTCCGTTGGGGCCCTCGACCATGCGTTTGTTCGTGCCGTCGTAGACGGTGTTGGGAGTGATGCGCTGCCCGTCCTGGGTGGTGGAGCCGTTGGCGACGGCGGAGGTGAAGACGAACGGCTTGAAGGTGGAGCCGACCTGGTAGTCGCGGCGGGTCGCGTTGTTCACGTACTGCTTGGTGTAGTCGACACCGCCGTACATGGCGACGACCCGGCCGGTACCGGAGTCGATGGAGGCACCGCCCACGCGGACGTTGCGGTCGGTCTCGCGGTCGGCGCTCGTCTGGGACATCACGTTGTCGTCGACGGCTTTGACGAGCGCGTTCTGCTTCTTCCTCTCCAGGGTGGTGGTGATCCGGTAGCCGCCGGTGGCCAGGGTGTTCTCTTCGATGATGTTGTTGCTGGTGAGGTAGTCGTCGACGGCCTGGACGACGTAGCCGCGCTGTCCGGAGAGCCCGATGGACGGCTTGACCTTGCCCGGCATGGGGAACTTCATGGCGGCGCGTTCGCCGGTGCCGAGCCACTTCTCCTTGACCATGCCGTCGAGTACGTAGTTCCAGCGCGCGAGGGCCGCCGTCTTGTTCTCGGGGTGGACGACGACGTCGTACGCGCTGGGGGCATTGAGGAGAGAGGCGAGGTAGGCGCCCTCGGCGGTGGTGATCGAGCCGATGTCCTTGCTGTAGTAGGCCTGGGCGGCGGCCTGGATGCCGTAGGCGTTGCGGCCGAAGTAGCTGGTGTTGAGGTAGCCCTCGAAGATCTGGCTCTTGGACTCCTCGCGGTTGAGTTTGACCGCGATGAAGAACTCCTTGATCTTGCGGGCGACGGTCTGTTCCTGGCCGAGGTAGTAGTTCTTGACGTACTGCTGGGTGATGGTCGACCCGCCTTGGGTGCCCTTGCCGGTGAAGGTGTTCCAGGCGGCGCGGGCCATGGCCATGAGGTCGACGGCCCGTTCGGAGTAGAAGTCGCGGTCCTCGGCGGCGAGGACCGCGTGCTGGACGGTCAGCGGGACCTGGGCGAGCTTGACGTTCTCCCGGTTGACCTCGCCGGAGCGGGCGATGACGCTGCCGTCCTTGTAGAGGTAGACGTTGGACTGCGCGGTGGCGTTGGCGTTGGCGGGCGGGATACCGACGAGTTCGTACCCGGCGATGAAGCCGCCGATCAGGAGGGCGACGACGACGAGGAGAGCGCCGACGACCATCCGCCAGGTGGGGACGGCGCGGCGCCAGCCGTTGCGCTTGGGGCGCATGGGTTTCTTCGTCCTGCCGCGCCCGCCGCTCTGTTCTCCGCCGTGGCCGCTGTGACTGCTGTGGCTGCCGTGGCCGGCGTGAGCGCTGTTGTCGTCGTGGGCGGACGGATCCCTGGGGGCCCAGGGCCGGGGTTCGTTCTCCCCGCTCGGCTGCTGTGGCTCGTCGCTCATGTCCGTGCAGACTCCTCGGCCGCGGTCAGTTCCCTCATAGTGCCCTTTTCTATGGAATAAGCCCCGGATCGACCCCCGAAAAGCGGTCGCGGCGGCTGCCTCCACTGGTCTAAGGTCTTGCGCTTTGGTGTCCAACGCCGTTGGGCGCCCGTGCGATGAGCGACGGGGGTGGATGCGGTGCGGCTGTACGCGGTGGTGGCGGCGGGCGGGTTCCGGCGCTATGCCACCTACAGGACGGCGACGGCGGCGGGAGTCTTCACCAACACCGTCTTCGGTTTCATCATGGCGTACACCTATGTGGCGCTGTGGGACGAGCGTCCGCGGCTCGGCGGCTACGACATGCCCGAGGCGCTCACCTATGTGTGGCTGGGGCAGGCTCTGCTGATGACCTGCGCCATGATGGGCGGCGGTTTCGAGGACGAGCTGATCGAGCGGATCCGTACCGGCGATGTCGCGGTCGATCTCTACCGGCCCGTGGATCTCCAACTGTGGTGGCTGGCGGGAGACTTGGGGCGGGCGGCGTTCCATCTGCTGGGCCGCGGCATCGTGCCGATGCTGCTGGGCTCGCTCGCCTTCGAGCTGGCGCTGCCCGGCTCGCCGGGGGTCTGGCTGGCCTTTCTCGTCTCGGTGGCGCTCGGTGTCGTGGTCAGTTTCGCCCTCCGCTATCTGGTGGCGCTTTCCGCGTTCTGGCTGCTGGACGGGGCGGGGGTGTCGCAGATGACGGCCCTGGCCGGGATGTTCTTCTCCGGGATGCTGCTGCCGCTGACGCTGTTCCCCGGGGCGCTGGGCGAGGTGGCGCGCGTCCTGCCGTGGGCGTCGCTGCTCCAGGTGCCGGCCGATGTGCTGCTCGGCAAGCGCACGGGGTGGGGTCTGGTGGAGGCGTATGCCTTCCAGGGCGGCTGGGCTGTGACGCTGCTGCTGGTGGGGCGGTTGGTGCAGTCGGTGGCGACGAGGAGGGTGGTGGTCCAGGGTGGCTGAGACGGCCGGGGCGGTGAAGGCGGCCGGGGCCGGGACGGCGGACCCGCCCGAGGTGGTGTTCGTCGAGCGGTCGAGGCTCGTCGAGGGGGTCCGGGCATACGGGCTGATCGCGGCGATGTGGCTGCGCTCGACGATGGCGTACCGTGCCTCGTTCGCGATGACGGCGTTCGGGAACTTCGCGGCGACCGCCTTCGACTTCGTCGCGATCCTGCTGATGTTCTCGCACGTGGACGCGCTGGGCGGATACTCACTGCCCGAGATCGCCCTGCTGTACGGGGCCTCGGGTACCGCGTTCGGGCTCGCCGACCTGGTGATGGGCTCGATGGACCGGCTGGGGCGGCGGGTGCGCGACGGCACGCTGGACACGCTGCTGGTACGGCCGGTGCCGGTGCTCGCCCAGGTCGCGGCGGACCGGTTCGCGCTGCGCAGGCTGGGGCGGATCACCCAGGGGGCGCTGGTCCTCGGGTACGCGCTGGTGGCGCTGGACATCGACTGGACGCCGCTGAGGGTGGTGATGATCCCGCTGATGCTGCTGAGCGGGGCGACGATCTTCGCCGCGGTGTTCGTGGCCGGGGCGGCGTTCCAGTTCGTCGCGCAGGACGCCTCCGAGGTGCAGAACTCCTTCACGTACGGAGGGAACACGCTGCTCCAGTACCCGCCGTCGATCTTCGCGAAGGATCTGGTGCGCGGGGTGACGTTCGTGGTGCCGCTGGCCTTCGTGAACTGGCTGCCCGCGCTCTACGTGCTGGGCCGGGACTATCCGCTGGACCTGCCGGACTGGGTGGCGTTCCTGCCCCCGGTGGTGGCGGGCCTGTGCGGGCTGCTCGCGGGTCTGGCCTGGCGCACGGGGCTGCGCGCCTACCGCAGCACGGGAAATTGACGGAACACCGGGCAGGACAGGGCAGGACAGCGCAGGACAGCGCAGGGCAGCGCAGGACAGCGCAGGGCAGGCCAGGGACAAGGTCAGGGACGAGGGACATGGACGCGGGACCCGACACCGATACCGACACCGCTGTCAGCGGTATCGACACCACCGACACCACCGAAACCATGGACGCCGCACGCACCGGCGCCGGCGCCGGCGCCGGCGCCGGATTCATCGAGCTCGACAACGTCGAGAAGGTCTTCGACGTGCGCCGGAAGACCGGCTTCATGCGCGGTGAACGCCGCCAGGTGCGGGCGGTCGACTCCATCAGCTTCCGCGTCGCGCGCGGCGAGATGGTCGGCTACATCGGGCCGAACGGCGCCGGGAAGTCGACCACGATCAAGATGCTGACCGGCATCCTCACCCCGAGCGGCGGCCGGCTGCGGGTGGCGGGCATCGACCCGTCCCGGGAGCGTACGAGGCTGGCGCACCGGATCGGTGTGGTGTTCGGCCAGCGCACCACGCTCTGGTGGGACCTGCCACTGCGCGACTCCTACCGGCTGATGCACCGGATGTACCGGATTCCCGACGCCCGCTTCCGCGAGAATCTGGACCGCTGCGTCGAACTCCTCGATCTGGGCGAGCTGTTGGACGTACCCGTACGGCAGCTGTCGCTGGGGCAGCGGATGCGCGGTGACATCGCGGCGGCGCTGCTGCACGATCCCGAGGTGCTGTACCTGGACGAGCCGACGATCGGCCTGGATGTGGTGTCCAAGGTCAAAGTCCGGCAGTTCCTGCGGGACTTGAACGCAGAACGCGGCACGACCGTGCTGCTCACCACGCACGATCTGACGGACATCGAGCAGCTCTGCAAGCGCGTGATGGTGATCGACCACGGCCGGCTGATGTACGACGGCGCGCTCGCCGGGCTGCATGAGGTGGGCGAGAGCGAGCGGACCCTGGTGGTCGACCTGGCGCGTCAACTCCCCCCGATCCGGCTGGACTCGTCGCCCTCGGTCCGCACGGTGAAGGTGGAGGGGCCGCGCCAGTGGCTGGCCTTCCCGGCCTCGGAGTCGGCCGCGCCGCTGGTCGCCCGGATCGCCGCGGACTACCCGCTGGTCGACCTGTCGGTGCGCGAGCCAGACATCGAGGATGTGATCGCGAAGATGTACGCGTCGGCCGGCGGCATGTAGGTCGGTGACGGGAGCGTACGCGTTCAATAGGCTGCGCGGTATGACAAGTGAACTTCCGGAAATGCGTGCCTCCGATACCGAGCGTGAGCGTGTCGCCGAGACCCTGCGCGAGGCGGTGGCCGAGGGCCGGCTGGAGATGGAGGAGTTCGAGCATCGGCTCGAATCGGCCTACAAGGCGCGTACGCACGGGGAACTGGAGCCGCTCGTACGCGACCTTCCGGCGCCGGGCACGGAGGTGGCCTCGTTGACCCCGGCCCCGGCCCCGGCACGCCGGGCGACGGGATCGGCGGCGCGCTGGGCGGACCGGGTCGGCAAGCCCGCCACGTCGAACGGGGCCTTCGCGATCTGGGGCGGGTTCGGTCGCCGGGGGAACTGGACGGTGGGCCGGAAGTTCACCGCGTTCGCGATGTGGGGCGGCGGTGAGATCGATCTGCGCGAGGCCGACTTCGAGGACCGCGAGGTGGTGATCCGCTGCATCACGATCATGGGCGGTATTCATGTGGTGGTGCCGCCGGAGCTGAATACCGACGTCAGGGGCCTCGGCATCATGGGCGGCTTCGGGGACCGCTCGAAGGACGACGGGGATCCGTCGCCGGATGCCCCGCGGGTGCGTGTCACCGGGTTCGCGCTGATGGGCGGCGTCGGTGTGGAGCGCAAGCGGAGCAAGGCGGAGAAGCAGCGGCTGAAGGAGGCCGAACGGGTGCGGGAATTGGACCGGCGGCGCGGGCGGCTGGAGAAGGACTAACGGCCGCGGGCGAGGCCGTAACCCTTCGTCTGGACCGGGCCGGGCTCGCGTGCCCCGGCCCTTCTCGTCAGAGCTGGTCGGAGACGGGCTGTCCGTGCCGCAGGGCCGCCGGATCCATCAGCGAGCCCAGCCGCCGGTAGCCCGTGTCGTTCAGGTGGAGGTGGTCGCCGGAGTCGTAGGACGGCAGGAGCCGGGAGGGGCGGTACGGGTCGCGGGCCGCCTGGTCGAAATCGATGACCGAGTCGAAGATCCCGCCCGCCCGGATCAGCCCGTTGACCTGTTCCCGTACGGCGTTCTGGGCGGGCGTCCAGGTGCGGAACCCCTCGTACGGCATCAGCGTCGCCCCGACGACCCGCACTCCGCGTGCGTGGGCGCGCTGGGTCAGGGACCGCAGGGCGTCCGCGATGCGTCGCGGGTCGGTCTCCTGCGGGGACTGCTGCACATCGTTGATGCCCAGCGCGATGACGACGGTCCTCACCCCGGCGACGTCCAGTACGTCGCGGTCGAAGCGGGCACTCGCCCGTACGCCGCGTCCGTCGCGCAGGATGCGGTTGCCCGCGATGCCCGCGTTGGCCACTGCGTACCGGTCGTGCAGCCGGTCGGCCAGGACGTCGGGCCAGCGGCTGTCGGCGTCGAGGGTGGAGCCGGTGCCCGCCGTGAGCGAGTCGCCGATCACCGCGATCGTTCCGGCGGCGGTCTCGTTGTGCACGTCGACGGCGGTGAGGTAGCGCCAGTCGGTGGTGCGCCAGGTGCCCCGTGCGTCCTCCACGTACGACGTCTGGTGGGTGCCCGGGTGGATCGTGACGGGACCCTCGGCGGTGGGAGTGCGCAGGGTGACGACGAGATCCGTGTCGGCGGCGACCGGGACGACGACCGGGTCGCTGACGACCCGTCCGCCCGCGGCGACGGTGACGGCGGACGCGCCCCGGAAGGTCACGGGGCGGGTGTTCACCGTGGCGTGGTCCATCACCAGCGGGTGCGTACCGAAGAGGTTGGAGAGGGTGATGCGGGCCGCGTCGCCCCCGATGCTGGTGTGCACGACGTTACGGATGGTGCGCCGGGCCGGGTCGCCGCCGTGGTACGTGTCGATCACGCCGGTGGTGGGTGCCGCCGTCCAGGTGCTGAGCCAGAGGCCGGTGGAGTGGGCGGGCGCGGCGGGCGTACGGGCGACGGACCGCGGGTCGGGTGCGGCGATCTGCTTGCGGCCGGTGCCGGAGCCGGAGAACAGCAGGGAGCCGGCGAACGCCACACCGGCGGCGAGTGCGGCGGTGCCCGCCACGAGGGCGATGAGCAGGGCGTACCCCTGACGCCTGGGCATGGGCGGTTTTTCTCCTCGTGGTTGTCGGCTGATCCCATGATGGGGCAGGGCTCCGGGAACTCGACGTGCGGCCCGGGAGTAGGTCAGGTAAGGACAATGCGTACGGGACACCGGGGGCGATACGTACGCGGACGGGTGGAGCGGATGGAACGGATCGATCGGACCGGACCCGGGGAACAGGGTGCGGGGCAGGCGGAGCGTGCCCAAGAGCAGGTGGCGGGTGCGGCCCGTTCCGCGCCCGGCGGCCGTCCGGCCCCCCTTGCCTCGTTCGCGTACACCGCCGCCGACGAGGAGAAGCGGCGCGGCGTACGCCGGATGAAGACCACGGCGACGGGCCTCCTTCTGCTGGTCGCGCTGGTGTACGTCCTCGCCACCTGGGCGAAGAACGCGGGCGTGGGCGGCTGGCCGGGCTTCGTCGCCGCCGCAGCCGAGGCGGGGATGGTGGGTGCGCTGGCCGACTGGTTCGCCGTCACGGCGCTGTTCAAGCGTCCGCTCGGCCTGCCGATCCCGCACACCGCCATCATCCCCACCAAGAAGGACCAGCTGGGGGCCTCCCTGGGTTCCTTCGTCGGGGAGAATTTTCTTTCCGGCGATGTCGTACGGAGCCGCATACATTCGCTCGGCATCGGCGGTCGGCTCGGGGCCTGGCTGGCCGAGCCGCAGCACGCCGACCGGGTCACCGCCGAGCTGTCGACCGCGCTGCGCGGCGCGCTGACGGTGCTGCGGGACTCCGATGTGCAGGCCGTGGTGGGCGAGGCGATCACCCGGCGGGCCAACGCGGCGGAGATCGCCCCCGGCCTCGGCAAGATGCTGGAGAAGATCGTCGCCGACGGCGGCCACCGCAGGGTGGTGGACCTGATCTGTGTGCGCGCCCACGACTGGCTGGTGCTGCACGGCGATTCGGTGATGGACGCGGTGCAGGGCGGGGCACCGGGCTGGACGCCGCGGTTCGTCGACAAGCGGGTGGGGGAGCGGGTCTACAAGGAGCTGCTGCGCTTCATCACGGAGATGCGGGACATGCCGGGGCATCCGGCGCGCGCCTCGATCGACACCTTCCTGACGGACTTCGCCGCCGACCTCCAGACGGACACGGACACCCGGGCACGAGTGGAGCGGCTGAAGTCGGAGATCCTGGGGCGCGGTGAGGTCCAGGAGGTCATCGCGTCGGCCTGGTCGTCCGTACGCACGATGGTCATCGCGGCGGCGGACGACGAGCAGAGCGAGCTGCGGCTGCGGGCGCGCGCCTCACTGCTGACGTTCGGCGCGCGGCTGGCGACGGACGGGCGGATGCAGGCCAAGCTGGAGGGCTGGCTGGAGGACGCCGCGGTCTATGTCGTCACGACGTACCGCCCGGAGATCACCTCGCTGATCAGCGACACGGTCGCGAGCTGGGACGCGGAGCAGACGTCGAAGAAGATCGAGGCGCACATCGGCCGCGACCTGCAGTTCATCCGGATCAACGGCACGGTGGTGGGTGCGCTGGCGGGGCTGCTGATCTACACGGTGTCGCGGGCGCTGGGGGCGTAGGGCGCGGGGCGCGCGCGAAGGCCGGGGGTTCCGGTCCGAGGAAAGCCGAGGGCCCGGCGTGCCCCCGGGGCGCCGGTTCGCGGGGACGGGCGCCGGGAGCTCGGAGGGGACTCCAGGGCCCTTGAGGGGCTTTGGGGGCGTGTCCGTCCGTGTACCCGTCCGTGTGCCCGTCCTCGGCCGTACGGATGCGTGCCCGCTCTCGCGCGCGGTGCCCCCGTGAACGTACGGGGGCACCGCCCGCGGTCGAACGGTGCGGCGGGCCGTCACCGGCGGTGCGCCGGCGACGGGATCGCGGGCGTCCGAGGTGATTCAGACGGCCCGGCGCGTGACCGCCCACGACGCGGCGGCCACGCCGCCCGCCACGGCGAAGACGGCGGGCCAGGCACCGACCTTCTTGGCCAGCGGGTGCGAACCGGCGAACGCGGCGACATACGCGGCGGTCAGCCCGGCGGCCGCACGCGGTCCCGCCTGCCGGTTCCACTCGTACGCGGCGACGCTGCCCGCGGCGGCGAGGGCGACCCCGCCCAGCGGCCGCTTCTTCGTCCACCGGGCGACGGCGTACCCGCCGACCAGCCCGCTCGCCGCCACCGCCGCTGCCGGAACCTTCGCCATCGCAGCCACCTTCGCCTTCTCGTCCGTGTCGTCCGGGTCAGGAGCCCGGGGCTTCGAGGCTAACGCGGAGCCCGTACTTCCTGTCGCCGAGGGGGTGCACAGGCGTTTACCCTGAGCGGGTGAACGTTCGTGCACCCCTGCGCGATGCCCCGGCCGACGAGCACCGTACGGAGAGCCATGCCCGCGGACATACCCGCCTCGACCACCGCCGCCGCCACCGCCGAACCGGCCCCGCATCCTCGTTTCGCCGTCGGCGTGCTGGCCTTCTGCGGCGTCGTGGTCGCGGTCATGCAGACGATCGTCGTACCGCTGCTCCCGCACATCCCGGCCCTCACCGGCGCCACCCCGGCCGCGGCCAGTTGGCTGGTCACCGTCACTCTGCTCACCGGCGCCGTCTTCACGCCCGTCCTGGGCCGCGTCGGTGACATGTACGGCAAGCGGCGGGTGCTCGTCGCCTCGCTCATGGTGCTGGTGCTGGGTTCGGTGCTGTGCGCGGTCAGCTCCCACATCGGCGTACTGATTGTCGGCCGCGCCCTGCAGGGCGCGGCGCTCGCCGTGGCGCCGCTGGGCATCAGCATCCTGCGTGACGAACTCCCGCCCGAGCGCGTGCTGTCCGCCGTGGCGCTGATGAGTTCGACGCTCGGCATCGGCGCGGCGATCGGGCTCCCGGTCGCGGCGCTCGTCGTCGAGAACTTCGACTGGCACACGATGTTCTGGGTCTCGGGGGTGATCGGCGTCATCGACATCCTGCTGGTGCTGTGGTGCGTACCGGAGTCCCCGATCCGCACCCGCGGCCGTTTCGACGCCGTCGGCGCGCTGGGCCTGTCCGGGACCCTGGTCTGCCTGCTGCTCGCGGTCACCCAGGGCGCGGACTGGGGCTGGACCTCGGCCCGTACGGTCGGACTGCTCGTCGCGGCCGTGGTGCTGGCGCCGGTCTGGGGCGCGTACGAGCTCCGCGTCCCGACGCCCATGGTGGATCTGCGTGTGTCGGCCCGCCCGGCCGTCCTGCTGACCAATGTCGCGGCCCTGCTGATCGGCTTCGCCTTCTACGCCAACTCCCTGGTCACCGCGCAGATGGTGCAGGAGCCGAAGGCGACGGGTTACGGGCTGGGCGCCTCGCTCGTCGTCAGCGGGCTGTGTCTGCTGCCGGGCGGCGTGATGATGGTGGCGCTCTCGCCGGTCTCGGCGCGGATCTCCGCGAAGTACGGTCCCAAGGTCAGCCTGGCGTTGGCGGCGGGGGTGATCGCGGCCGGATACGTGGTGCGGTACTTCACCAGTCACAGCCTCTGGCTGATCATCGCCGGTGCGACGGTCGTCGCCTCGGGCACGGCCATCGCGTACTCGGCGCTGCCCGCGCTGGTGATGCGCGGCGTCCCGGTCAGTGAGACGGGCGCGGCCAACGGCCTCAACACCTTGATGCGGTCGGTCGGGCAGGCGTTCTGCAGCGCGACGGTGGCCGCGGTGCTCGCCAACCTCACGTTCCTGGTGGGCGGCCGGACGGCCCCGACGCTCCACGCCTACCAGGTGGTCTTCCTGGTCGCGGCGGGCGCCGCACTCGCGGCGCTGCTGGTCACGCTGTGCCTGCCCGGCAGCCGTACGTCCGCGACGGGTACGGTCGAAGGGAGCCGCAACGCCCCCGGCGACCGGGAGGACGGTGTGCGGACGATCTCGATCCGGGAGGGCGCATGACCAGCGGCCAGGCCACCGTACCGGCGCCGGGTGCCGTGGACGCGGCGGGCACGGGCCGGGACGCGATCCTGCGGGCCGCGCGCCGGGCGTTCACGCAGCGACCGTACGCCGAGGTGACCATCAGAGGCATAGCGGCCGACGCGGGGGTGAGCCCGTCCCTGGTCGTCAAGCACTTCGGCCGCAAGGAAGAGCTCTTCAACACCGTCGCCGACTTCGGCCCCGCGGCCGCGGAACTCTTCGACGCACCGCTCGGCACGCTGGGCCGCCACATGGTTGTGACGCTGGTCAGGCGCCGCCGGGAGCTGCAGTCCGACCCCCTGCTGCGGGTGGTCTTCTCGCTCGGCAATCGCGACGAACGCTCGCTGCTGCGCGACCGCTTCCACGAACAGGTCACCGAACCCCTGGCCGCCCGCCTTCCCGGTCCCGAACCCGCCCTGCGCGCCGAACTGATCGCCGGCCACCTCCTCGGCCTCGGCGCCACCCTCAGCCTCCACCGCGACGGCGCGGGTGCGGAAGCCGCCCCCGAACACATCGCGGATCTGTACGCGCCCGCGCTGCAGGCCCTGATCGCCGGCTGAGGAGCGTCGAGGTGCGGCCCTCCGCGAAGGGCGACTCCTCCGCGAGGCGAACCGCTGTCCTCGGGCCGGGCGGACGGCGTCGTCACGGGTGATGGAGCGCCCGGGAACGACCGGGGGTGTGGCGCCATCGGCGAGGAGCGTGGAACCGGCGCTCGCGGACTGGGCGGTGCGGCCGGGCGGCTGCCCCGGGCGCGGGCGAGGCGGGTCGAGGAGGGCGTGCCACCGGTTGTGGTCAAGATCCGCCGGGTTACGGGTCTGTCCCAGCGGGCGGCGGCCGCGGACAGGTGCGGAACGGTGGCGGGAACCGCCGTCCCGGCCGGCCGGCGGCGTGCCCCGGCGCGGTGTGCCCGGTGGTGGTGCGTGTTGTGCCTGGCTGTGCGTGTAACAGGGATGTATTAGGGGGTGGTTGGGCGGAACGGTTCACCGGGCAGGGCGGGTCCTGGTGATCAGAAACTCTCGCTCGTACCGACTCGTACCGAGCAGCCGGCACCCCCCACCGATACTGAGGAAGAAACGATGCGTGTTCACAAGCTGACCTTCGCCGCCCTGGCCGTTGTCGCGGGTCTCTCGCTCACGGCCTGCCAGAACGGCGACGAAAGCACGGGACAGAGCGCCCCGTCGTCCGCGTCCACCGCGTCTTCCGCGAGCGGTGGTTCGGGCTCGGGCGGTTCGGGCTCGGGCGGTTCGGATCAGGGCGGCGGGAAGGACTCCGCCGGGAAGAGCGCCGGCGGACAGGGCACGGCCGCCGGGACCGGTTCCAACGAGAACGGCCAGGTCGGCAAGTGCCGCACCGACGAGCTGAAGATCACGGCGGCGGACAGCACCATCGACGGCGACACCGATGAGACCGTCGCGGTGGAGCTGAAGAACGGCGGCGGCCGGGACTGCACGCTCTCCGGGTACGCGGGCGTCGACCTGAAGACCAGCTCGGGGTCGCTGTCCGCGAAGCGCACCGGTGAGAAGGCCACCCCGATGACCCTCAAGGCCGGGAAGTCGGTGTACTTCGGTATCAACTACCCGAGCAACAAGTCGGGCGGCTCCGGCGTCCGCATCACGGGCCTGGTGGTGACCCCGCCGGACGAGACGAAGTCGGTCACGCTCGACTGGCCGGGTGCCGCCACGCTGCCCGTCACGGACGGCTCCGGCTCCCAGGTGAAGGTCGGCCCGATGGGCAGCGCCGGTCAGGGCGAGGGCTGACCCGCGCGTCAGGCACTGTCCGGCGGATCATGGGCGGAGCCAGAGGCGGATCGCTGCTGCGGTGAGTGTGCCGTGGAAGACGTAGGCCCGCTTGTCGTAACGGATCGCGACGGCCCGGAAGTTCGTGAGCCGGTTGATGGTCCGCTCGACTTCGTTGCGCAAGGGCCAGGGGCGGCAGCCGCCTTCACCGGAGAGGTGGATTTTGCTGGTCAGACCGCCCCGCGACCGTCCGACTCCCTCGTCGGGGCGGTGGTTTCGGGGCGTCGTTCCTTCTTTCGGGACCCGCGGACCGGCCTTAGTCGTGCTTGATCTCCGCGGCCCGCCCCGTCAGCAGCCCGAGGACCTGCCCGAGTCGCTCGCGGGCATCCGGGTCCGTGATGATCCCCTCCGCGTCGACCGCGTTCCGGTCCACGGCGATCCGTACGCAGGCCGGCTCCACGATGTCCGCGCCGGTGTAGCCGAGAACCGTCCGCAGCGTGGCCTCCGCGCCCTGGCCGCGGCCGGGGGTGGCGGTGTTCACCCACGCGGTCGGCTTGTCGCAGATCTCGGTGCCGCCGACCGTCCAGTCCAGCAGGTTCTTGAACGCCCCCGGCAGGGTCCCCGCGTACTCCGGCGTACAGACCAGAACGGCATCCGCCTCGCCTATCGCCGCGCGCAGCGCGGCCACCGGCTCCGGCAGCGGATCGGTGTCGTCATCGGGATTGAAATGCGGGAGCGTCGCGAGGCCGCCGTACAGGACGGTCCGGACATCCGCGGGCGCCACCGCCCGTGCGGTGCGCAGCACGGTCTCGTTGGAGGAGCCGCTGCGCAGACTCCCGGACAGCAAAAGGATCACACGAGGCGTCGACATGTCCGACCAACCAGCTCGGGCCAGGCCTCATTCCCCCATCCCATGGAACCCGCGCCGTGGCGGCCCCGCCGACGGCGCCCCCTCACCCGCCTGCGACGACTCCACCCCCTCCCGTGACGACTCGCCACCCGTGACGACTCGCCACCCCGCAAACACCCACCCCGGTACGAGCGCGGTGAGGCTCGTACCGGGGTGGGGTCGCACGGTGGTGACGGATCAGCTGAAGACGACGGACCGCAGCTTCAGCCGGCTGGAGGCGTGGCCGCCGTTGGGCCGGAGGGGGTAGTAGTCGCCCTCGCAGTCGACGCCGGTGAAGACGACGGCAGTCGCGTCGGTGTGGTTCCACGGCGTGTGGGCGGGGCTCGACGAGGCGGGGTCGGCGACCTCGGGCAGGGTGATGCAGACCCCGCTCGGCGGGTCGACGAGGAAGCCGATCTGCGGGGAGCCGTCGAGACCGCTGTACGTGTAGCCGAAGTCTCCGGAGGCCGCGTCGGCGGAGGCCGGCACGGCGACGATGAGCGCGAGCGCTCCGAAGGCGGCAGCCACGGTGGAACGAAGACGCATGAAAGGCACTCCTTGTGCGGGAAAGGAAATATCGGAACCGCCCAAGTCTGTGCGGCTGACCTGCGACTACTGACGGATACGGGATTTCTTCACCCGGACGGGAACTGCTGAATCGGTTCTGCCGACGGCCATGCGGGTCACGTGCGAACCCCCGCCACCGGTGGCTCCCCGGGGTCTGGCCGGGCCCAACGACGCGAGGCCGCGACTCCTTGAACCTCTGGTTGCCCATGACCGCCCCGGCCCAGCCGACCACCGCGACCACGATCCCACCGATGGAGAGGAGGATGATCCCGCCGATGCGGTCTTCCTGTTGTGTTGCGACTGGTCGTAGCTGACCGCGTCCTACAACTCTTACGTGAACGCCCAGTTGAACCCTGTTCGCTTTCTCCTGGAGGGCGTCGACAACCTCACCGAACAGCACGACCGCACGGCAGAGGAACCGGCCGACGTCAGCGGGGGCTGTCGTCGTCCATGACCCCGGTCCCTGCCGAGACCGTTCGTGAAGTACGAAGTCGCCTGGTGATGTCAGTGGTCGATGCGATCCTGCCCACATGGACGAGCTGATGCGGCGCCGGGTCTACGGCGCCGACCACGACGACCCCGACCCCGGACCGCAGCCCGGCCACGAGTACGTGGAACTGGTCGGCGGCCCCCTCGACGGGCTGCTCCTGGACGTGACCGGCTGGACGGCCGAGGAACGTGCGACCGGAGCCATGCTGATCACGGAGATCGGCGCCTACGGTCCGGGTGGCCGCGCCGAGTACGGGCCCAGGCACGGCGCGCCGGACAGGTGGGACTGGCTGGGGGACGTGCGGTAGTTCATCGCATCCGGGCTGCTGTCGGCGTCCCCTGCTTCCCGCCCTGCGCGGCCGGGACCGCCGACGACTTCGTGAGCCATCCGCTGGGCACCGTCCCCGCCGATCACGACCGCCCGCCGCTTGCCCGTTACTGAGACACGCTCCTGGCCGCGAAGCGGGACGGCGGCATGCCGAAGGTACGCGTGAAGGCGGCGGTGAACGCGGCGGGAGAGGCGTAGCCGAGACGGCCGCCGACCTCGCTGACCGAGGCGGCGCGCAGCAGTGGGACGGCCGCGAGCAGGCGGGCGCGAGCCCGCCAGACGGCGGGGCTGTCACCGGTCTCGGAGCGGAAGCGCCGGGTGAAGGCCCGTTCACTCATGGCCGTCCTCGCGGCCCACGTGGCATTGGTGACGCCCGCGTCAGGAGCGGCGAGGTACTCGCGGCAGAGCCTCGCGAGATCGGCTGAGGCGGGAAGGCCGACGTGGAACGGGAGCGGGGAGAGCTCGGCGATCTCGTGCAGGAGGAGCGCGGCGATGCTTCCCTCCCGCCCGGAAAGGCTGTAGTCGGCCTCGAACTCGACGGCGGCCAGGAGCAGTTCGCGCAGCAGCGGCGAAACGTCCACGACCGTGCAGGTGCCGGGCCACCAGGGGATGGCGTCCGGCTCGATGTACAGGCTCCGGGTGCTCACCCCCATCATGCGGACCCGGTGCCGGGTAGCGGCCGGAATCAGTACGGCGCGCTCGGGCGGAACGGTCCAGCTGCCCTCGGCGGTGTCGACGACCATGACCCCGGTGGCGCCGTAGAGGAACTGCGCGCGCCGGTGTTCGTGCCAGTCCAGTACATGGCCGTGCGGGTAGTCGGTGCCGATCGGCAGGACGGCCCGGTCGACGTGGTCGACGTCGTCCAAGGAGACGTTCTTCACCCACCCACCCTACTGGCCGAGACGCGAAGGAATGGTGCCGACCATCGCATGCGGGAACCCTGCCCGAGCTGGTGGAGTGGGGCCCATGGACGTGGTGGCATTGATCGGGATCGGACTCCTCACCGGGACGACGACGGTGTTGTTCGGGTTCGGCGGCGGATTCGTCGCGGTGCCGGTCGTGGTGTGGGCGGACGCCGCACTCGGCGCGGACGCGATGCGGGTGGCGACGGCCACCTCGGCCCTGGTGATGCTGGTGAACGCCGGGTTCGCGACGGCCGTCACACCGCGGCGGGTCCTCCTCGCGCTCCGCGGCAGCGGCACGCTGCTGCTCCTGCTGGCGGCCGGTGCCTCGGCCGGCGCGCTCGCCACACGCCTCGCCCCGGCCGATCTGGCCCGCTGGGCGTTCGTCGCGTACGTCGCTCTCACCATCGCCGACCTGCTCCTGCGCCCCGGCTTCCTGCGCCCACGCACCCGGGTCGAGGCGACCCGCGATGCTCCGCGTCCGCCGTCGGCCGTCCTCGGCGCGCCGGTCGGCGCGGTCGCGGCCTTTCTCGGCGTGGGAGGCAGCGTCATGACCGTCCCCGCGATGCGACGGGCCGGGCACACGATGCACGTGGCGACCGCGCTGGCCAACCCCCTCACCCTCGCCATCGCGCTCCCGGCCACCGCCTTGTCGCTGGGCGGCGCCGCGGTCCCCGCCGCCGCGGACGCGCAGGTGCACCTGGTGGGTCTCGTCGACCTCCGCGCCGCCTCGGCACTGCTCCTCGGAGCGCTGCCGGTGATCGCGGTGCTGCGGCGGCGCCCGCCGCGGATCCCCGACCGCACCTACGCCTGGGCGTACATCGGGCTGCTTGCCATGGTGACGGTCGCGATGTTGCTCGCGGCTTAGAGGTCGTTTCACTTGGTGAGGCGGCGGTGGCAGATGAGGGTTGCGGCTATGCCGACGAAGGCGAGGAAGTGCTCGGGTTTGCGTTCGTAGCGGCGGTGCAGGCGTCGGCAGCCGGCGAGCCAGGACACGGTCGTTCGACGACCCAGCGGTGGCGGCCGAGGCGGGTTGAGGACTCGATGCCCTTGCGGGCGATGCGGTGGCGGATGCCTCGTTTGCGGAGCCATCGGCGCAGGTGGTCGTAGTCGTACCCCTTGTCCGCGTGCAGTTTGGCCGGACGCCTGCGGCGGGGGCCGCGGCGGGACCGGATGGGCGGGATACCGCGCACGAGCGGTTCCAGTCCCTGACTTCATGCATGTTGGCGCCGGAGATCCCGAGCGACAGCGGCAGCCCGTTCCGGTCGGTGATCAAGTGGATTTTCGATCCGGGTTTGCCATGGTCGGTCGGATTCGGTCCCGTCAGAAGCCCTCTTTTGCCGCCCGGACACTGACGGAGTCGATCGCGCACCGCGACCAGTCCAACTCCCCCCGCGCGCCGACCGCGCGGCACGGATTGCCCGCCGAGCTTGCTCCCCGGAGGCTGCGAGGGCGTCCATGAGGCGGGAGACTGTCGGGTCGGAGATAACCGCCCCGAACACGGCCGGCTCGGACCGCAGCATGCCGACATCGGCCAGGCAGTCCCCGCCCAACGCGACCGCCAGCGCGACGTCCAGGAGAACCTTCCCGGGATCATGGACGGCCCGCGACTTCCGCCACGGCGCCGGCGCCACGGATATCGCCTGGTCGAGGCCGGTCTTGCGGACCGTTTCCACCAGCAGGACCGACCCGGCCTGCGAGACCACGGCGACATCACATACGTGCAGGTCACCAGCTCGCTGGCAGTCATCTGCCCATGGGTCTGCAGCAACAGCAGGCTGGAGAGCAACCGCTCCGACT
Source organism: Streptomyces sp. NPDC104309 (assembly GCF_055584025.1). NCBI lineage: Bacteria > Bacillati > Actinomycetota > Actinomycetes > Kitasatosporales > Streptomycetaceae > Streptomyces > Streptomyces sp. NPDC104309. The sequence continues at coordinate 71,876 of NZ_JBVJMV010000016.1, forward strand.
TCATACCCCAAGCATGGAGCCACGTACATGACGACTCACGTCATGTATCCCTGCTTGGCCAGCGAGTCGAGGAGCGGGACGCCGGCCATTGCCAGGGCTTTCCACAGATCGCGGCACTCCTGCGCCGCGGGGAACGGCGCTCAAGGCCGATCGGTCAACACCGCAAGCGGGTGTCGAAAATCCTCACGACGTTGGGTGCCTGTGTCGATTTTCCGGTGGCTCGCGCCGGTGGCTGGCCTCGGAACGGTCCGTGTCCGAGGGTGACGGCCGGAATCATCTGACCGCGGCGCTCGGCGCCGCAAGGGAGAACTCTGTGAACGCCCCCAGTCCAGCAAACCTGCCATCCCAGCGGCGAGCGGCCACGGTCGTGATGGCCTGCGTCGGCGTGTTTGTCGCCTATCTGCCAGTGACCACCGTGTCAGTGAGCCTGCCGGCCATCCAACGGGCCCTGCACACATCGACGGCCGAGCTGTCCTGGGTCTCTGACGCCTTCGTCCTGCCCATGGCCGCGCTGATCCTGACCGCCGGTGTCTTCGGTGACGTCCACGGCCGCAAGAAGGTCTTCCAGGCCGGGCTCGCCTTCGCCGCGGTCGGCGCCGCTATCGCCCTGTGCTCCCAGTCGGTCCAGGTCCTGTGGGTCGGCCAGGCATTCGCCGGGCTCGGCGCGGCCGCGCTGCTGCCCACCACGCTGGCGCTGATCAGTCACGCAGTGCCCGACCCGCGCGAGCGTGGCAAGTACGTCGGCCTGTGGGCCACCGCCCTTCTGGCCGCCCTGGCCATCGGGCCGCTGATCGCCGGTGTCATCCTCGACCGCGCTGCCTGGCACTGGATCTACCTTCTGCCCATTCCCGCCTGCCTCCTCACCATGGCGGCTGCGGCCCGGCTGGTGACCGACTCCCGTGCCCCAGGTACACGGCGCCTGGACTGGCCCGGCCAGATCACTGCCGCCCTTGCCATCACCGCCCTGGTCTACGGCGTCATCGAGGGTGGCGCCGCCTCCTTCACCGACTCCCGGGTGGTTCTGTCGCTGATGGTGGGCGTGGTCAGCGCTGTGGCCTTCGTGGTGGCGGAGCGCCGCAGCAGCAGTCCCATGCTGGACCTGTCCCTGTTCCGCAGTCCCGCATTCACCGCGACGACCCTGATCGCAACGATCACCTTCCTAGGGCTGATCGGCTTCTTCTTCGTCCTGAGCCTGTACTTCGGTCTCGTGCAGCAGCTGGACACCCTGGCGGCGGGCTACAGGCTCCTCGCGGTCACCGGGATGTCCATCCTGGTGGGCATCCCGGCCGGACGTCTGATGCACCGGGTCTCGGCACGCCTGCTCATCACCAGCGGGCTGCTCGTCACGGCGGCTGCCCTGCTTTCCCTGACCAGCATCGGCGCCGACACCTCCTTCGGATCGTTGGCCTGGCGGCTGGCTCTCCTGGGCGCGGGCCTGGGCGCGATCATCACGCCGATGACCGCCACGGCCGTGGCCTCGGTCCCGCACCACCTCGCAGGCATGGCTGCCGCCGGCAACAACGCCTTCCGTCAAGTCGGTGGCGCGCTCGGACCTGCGGTCCTCGGCGCGCTGCTCACCACCAAGGCCACCGACGCCTTGCCCGGCCACCTCACCGGGGCCGGCCTGCCCGGACCGACCACGGACCGGATCACGTCAGCCGTAAGCAGCAGGGGCCTGGGCGCAGTGGCCCGGATGGATCTGGGAAGCGCCAAGGGGAGGGCCCTGAGCGCCGTGAGCGATTCCTTCCTCGACGGCATCCATCTGTGCCTGATCGTCGCCGCAGCCCTGGTTCTGCTCGCAGCGCTGGTCGGCATGGTCCTGCTGCGCCGCCCACCGCAGCACTCGACGCCTGACACACCGGATATCCAGGACGACCGGCGCGGAATAGTCCGTGAAGCCACTGCTGCGCTGGTACAGACCGGCCCTCCCGCAGGGCACACAGCAACCTGACAGCGGCCCCACTGCCTGCAGGGTGTTCCCTGCGGGAACAGCGGGACACCCTGCAAGGCCGGGAGCGGAGGCGCCCGCTCCCGGCCTCTCACCCGACGGACACACGGTGGCCTCCCACCCCGAACCGGGCTGATCCTGGGATCGCCGCGGGCCGCATGTCCGACAGCACAGCCCGCCCAGACTCAGTCCGTCAGGAGCACCGGTGCCCTTGCCCACACTTGATTCCCTCGACCTGAAGCTCCTGCAGGCGCTGCAACTCGACGGACGCGCGCCCTTCAAACGGATCGCGTCCGTGCTTGGTGTCTCCGACCAGACCGTGGCCCGTCGCTACCGTCGCCTGCTCGCCGCCGTCAACCTCCGCGTCCTTGGCATGACCGACGACGCCCGGCTCGCGCGGCAGAGCTGGATCGTCCGCCTGCATTGCACACCGGACGTGGCCGGACAGCTCGCCGGCGCGCTCGCCAAGCGCCCTGACACGATCTACGTCGCCCTCATGTCCGGCGGCACCGAAGTCATCTGCGGGATGAAGCCGCGCAGCACCCGCGAGCGAGACGAACTGCTCCTCGAACGGCTGCCCCGCACCCCGCACGTGGGCTCCGTGACGGCCCACTGCCTGCTGCACCGCTTCTACGGCGGCCCGCTTGGATGGCTTGCCAAGATCGACGCGCTCGACCGCAGCCAGCAGGAAGCACTGCGCCCGCCGGCCCCTGCACCCCTCGAAGACCCCGTCCTGCTCGACGCCGCGGACGACGAACTCCTGGCTCTCCTGTCACGGGATGGCCGGAGCACCCTCAGCACTCTGCAAACCGTCACCGGGCAGCCGGAATCCGCCGTCAAAAGACGGCTCGACCGTCTACGGTCCACGGGCGTCCTGTACTTCGACGTCCAGTACGACCACGCGACCATGGGCCACGACGTGCAGGCCATGCTCTGGCTCACCGTCGCCCCTCACGCCACCACCGCCGCCGGACAGGCCCTGGCCAGCCACCCTGAGGTGCAGTTCGCCTCCGCCACTACCGGCCTGGCCAACCTCGTCGTCTCTGGCCTCTTCCGTAGCCCCGAGCACGTCTACGCCTACCTCAGCGACAAGATCGGCAGTCTCGACGGCATCCAGTCTGCCGAGACCGCCTTCATCCTGCGCCAGGTCAAGCAGCTCACCTACGAGCCCAGCCGCTGACCTCCTGTCCCCCACCCCAGGAGGCACCGTGATCGACCTCGGCTCCGACCGGCAGGCGTTCACCGCCGCCCCCTATCCCGTATACGCCGATCTGCGTGCGCAGGGGCCCGTTCAGTGGGTCCGCCTTCCCGGCGGCCGTGAGGTGTGGCTCATCGTCGGACACGACGAAGCCCGCGCGACGCTCATCGACCCGCGCCTGTCCAAGAACTGGCAGAACTCCGCCGGGTGGATGAGCGAGCCGGAGCGACAGGACGGCATCCTGCGCGAGGGCGCGGAAGTCGCCGAGCCGACCGGCCTGATCGACCTGACCGGCTACCCCCTACGACGAGGGCTCCTAGGCCAGGCCGCGCAAGTCGGCGCTAGCCGATTCGACTGTCCGTGTGTTTTTATGCAGATGTTCAGATGTCCAACATTTGGAGGTCTCCATGGATGCTTTGCGGCAGCCGCGCCGAGCGTCGACTCTCGCCGCGCAGGTCGCCGACCAGCTGCGGGAGCAGCTGGCCACGGGGAAATGGCCGGTAGGCACCCGGATCCCGGGAGAGTTGGAGCTTGCCGGCCTGCTCCAGGTCAGCCGGAATACAGTCCGTGAGGCGCAGCGGGCTCTGGTGCATCTGGGTCTGCTGGAGTCGCGGGTCGGCGACGGCACCTATGTCCGGGTGGCCAACGAGTTGGAAGCCGTCCTGCTGCGACGGACGGCCACGACGCGGCCGGTGGATGTTCTGGAGTTGCGGGCGGTGCTGGAGGAGCATGCCGCCGGGCTGGCTGCCGAACGGCGCTCCCAGGCAGACATTGCGCGGCTGCGCGAGGTGCTGGCGGCGGTGCAGGAGAGTAACCGCTCGGGGTCCATGACGCAGGTCGCTGCCGCCGACGGCGCTTTCCATCGGGCAGTGGTACAGGCCGGTGGCAACGAACTGCTCGGGGAGTTGTACGACTACCTGGGCAGTGCTTTGTCGTCCTTGCTGACGGCGCTGCCCTGGGACGACGACGTCGCTGCCGAGCACGACCATTGGCACGGTGCGCTCGTCGACGCAGTCGCCGCAGGCGACGCGGTTGCCGCCCGCTACGCGGCATCCATGCTGGTCCGGGTGACCAGCCGGCTGGCCGACGAAGCGGGCCAGGACGCGGTCGCCGAACACGACGATGCGGTAGACCGGGGCCGGTCCTGATGCGTGAGGTGCCCGGTGCCGTACGTGGCGGCCAGGTGTCTGCGTTGCTGCTGGTGGGCGTGTTGCTGGTGGCCGCGAACCTTCGCGCCGCGCTGACCGGGGTCGGTCCGCTGCTTCCGGACATCGGCAGATCGACCGGCCTGTCCGGAGCCTGGACCGGACTGCTCAGCACCCTGCCACTGCTCACGTTCGCCGCCACCTCCCCGCTGGTCGGCCGCACCACACACCGCTACGGCGCCCCGCGCACCCTGGGCCTCTCTCTGGCCGTCCTGGCGGTCGGGCTGCTGCTGCGGTCCCTTCCCGGCACGTTCTTCCTGTTCGCGGGCACTGTGGTGGTCGCCGCCGCGATCGCCTACGGCAACGTGCTGCTGCCGTCCGTGGTCAAGAGCACCGTGCCGGAGGACCGGATCAGCCAGGTGACCGGCCTGTACGTCACCGCCATGGGTTTCCTGGCCGCCGTGGCGTCAGGAGTGTCCGTGCCGCTGGCCGACCATCTGCCCGGGGGCTGGCGCGCCGCGCTGGGCTGCTGGGCCGTCCTCGCGGTGCTGGCCTACGCAGTGTGGGCTCCGCAGTACCGCCGCACCGGCCCCGCGACGCCCACGTATGCGGGACGGCAGCGCATTCCCTGGCGTTCCCCCCTGGCCTGGCAGGTCAGCCTGTTCATGGGGCTGCAGTCCCTTGGCTTCTACAGCACCATCGCCTGGCTGCCCAGCATCGTGCACGATCAGGGAGTGGGCGAGGCCGCCGCCGGGTGGCAGCTGTTTCTCTTCCAGATCGTCGGCCTCGTCTCCAGCAGCACATTGCCTGTCCTGACCCGCCGGTGGAAAGACCAGCGGATCCTGGCCGCGGCCGCCTCGGCGATCGGCGCTCTGGGTTTCGCACTGCTGGCGGTGGCCCCCCAGCTGGCGGTCGTCTCCAGTGTGCTCATCGGCTTCGGCGGCGGAGCGTGCCTGGTCCTGGCCCTGGCCTTCCAGGGCCAGCGGGCGGCCGATGCCTCGCAGGCGGCCGCGCTCGCCTCCATGGCCCAGAGCGTCGGCTACCTGGTGGCAGCTTCGGGGCCGTTGCTTCTAGGCGCGCTGCACGACCTCACCGGCGGCTGGGCGCTTCCGCTGACCGTGCTGGTCGCCCTCACCCTCACCCAGGCCGTCGTCGGAGCCGGCGCTGGCCGGGACCTCCTCCTGAAGACCACCTCATGCAGTTCTGCACCTGTACGGATCGGAGACTGACGACCATGACCGTAACCGCCCCCTTCAGCTACCTGGACACGCCGACAGCGGCACCCCTGTCGATCACCGAGCTGATGCCCGGCGTCTACAACCTGCTGGAGTACGCCGCCGTCGCGGCAGGGGAACAGGTATTGATACTTGCCGAGCACAGTACCGACCCGGTGGTCATCCAGGCCATCGCGGCAGCGGCCGCCTACCGCAACGCCGACGTCCACGTGCTGTCCACCGCACCGTTCAGCGCAGGCGGATGGGACCGCGCGACGCCCTCCCCGCTCCTGCCCGCCGCCCATGGCGCTGCCGATGTCGTGATCTCACTGACCTGGTGGGGAGAGGTGCACACACCACACCTGTTCTTCGATGAGATCGCCAAGCGCCGAGCCCGGTTCGTCTCGCTGCACCAAACGGCGACCGCCGCGGCCCTGTCCACTGGTGCCCGGCTCCCACTCGATCTGTACTTTGCGCTGGAGGCCAGGGCAACGGCCCAGCTCGCCGCTGCAGAAGAAATCCGGGTGACCACCGCACTCAGCACCGATGTGACCTTCCGCAGCTTCACCACCGCCGGACACCACGCCCCCCTGACCCCCGGCATGTGGCGCCCCTTCCCCTACGGCGGTGTCAACTTCTACCCCGACCAGACCGACGGCGTCGTCGTCATCGAGGAATCCACCGTCACCGGCGTCCCCGCCGAACGGACCACAATTGAGCTGGCCAACAACCGCGTCACCGCCATCGAGGGCGGCGCAGCCGCCGCACTGCGGCGCTACGCACCGAACGGCTACTACATGCGCCACGCGCTCATCGGGCTCAACCCCAAGGTGCGGTCCGCAGGAGGAACCCAGTTCGAGCGTGAGAAGCACGCCGGCGCCTTCTACTTCGGCCTCGACGGCCTCACCCCGGAGGGAACGGCCGACCGCAAAGGCCCCGGGCATGCCCACTGCGACTGCCAGTTCGACAGGCCGACCATCACCCTCGACGGCAAGCCCTTCATCGAGGACGGCTACCTGCTGCTCCTCGACGACCCCGAAATCCAAGAGCTGGCCAGAAAGTTCGGCCCTGCCGACATCCTTCTGGACCCCAACGACCGCCTTGTGCTGCCGCCCCGCTACAGCCGCTGACCGCAGCGGCCGGTAGGTCTCAAGACCGTGCCCGGCACACCCGGACCGCTTGGCCGGGTGTGCCGGATCGGCAAGCCGATCTCGCCTACGCCCGCTTCAGTACGACCGCTCAGGACCTCGACCGGCAGATCGACGCGCTTCGCGAAGCCGGTATCGCCGAGGAACACATCTACGTCGACAAGCGCACCGGCGCGAACATGGACCGCGAGGGCCTGACCGCACTACTCGGCTTCGCGCGGCCAGGCGACCGGATCAACGTGCTCACCCTGGACCGGCTCGGCCGCACGCCTCGCGCGGCGGCCGGGGAGGCATCGGCCCCTCGCCCGCGTAGGTGTCGCCCAGCGGCGCCGCCGTCGCGTTGTCCTCGGCGAGCGTCAGGCTGGGCCAGGGCCCGGCGAGGGTGGCGTCGTCCAGGGCGATGCCGAGGTGGTCGAGTACGAGGGCCACCACGGGCGCCATCCCCTCGCCCTCGTGCGCGGCGAGCGCCGTCTCCACCCGGTCCCACCAGGGTGCGGTCCGGTCGGGCCGCGTGTACTCCATGCCGGGCTCGAAGTTCTCGACGCACTCGCCGTCGCGCCAGTACTGGAAGACGTCGAGGCCATCGGTGGTCGCCACACTGTACGTCTCGGTGCCCCTGGACAGCTCCGCGAGTGGCTCGTCCCAGGAGCCGATGACGCCGTCCTCCTCGACGCAGAAGGCCCATTCGCCGAGCCTCCCGGCCCGCAGCAGCGAGACCGCCCCGTCGCCGGAGTCGCCCGAGGGCAGCTCCGAGGCCGCGTCCCAGTCGAGCGGGCGCGCCCGGTCCGGGTCGGCCCCGTAGCGGGTGAACACCTCCTCGGGGCTCAGGCCGCGGGTGAAGGTGACGCACATCCAGGCCGTCGCCCAGCGGAGCGACCGCTCGTCCGCGCTTGCTTCCATGTCCTGCCTCCGTCGTTCACGGCCGGGAGCCCGGCGGCCCCGGGTCCCCAAGGCCGCCGGGCTCCCGGCCGTGCGCGCGGCACGGCGGGGAGCCCGGCGCATGATGCCTGATTGCACATGGTGAACGCGTTCCGTTGTTCGGCGGGTTACGTTGTGCCCGTGTACGGGGACCCTCATTCGGCCGTTCCTGCCACCGTCCAGGGGGAACGACCATGGACGAACTTCGGGGGCCGAGGAGACTCCCTCCTGTACTGCGGTCAACTCCAAGACAGGCATCGGCTCGGCGTGCGAGAAGGAACCCAGTGGTGGCAACGCTTCCAGAGATCACGGCCCTGATGGGCGAACCCCGGTTCAACTGGTCGGATCCGGCTCCGTGGATCGAACTGGAGCGGGAACTCGGTATCGGATTTCCCGCGGACTTCCGTGAGATCGTGGACGCCTACGGTTCGATCGAGGTCAACCGGCAGTTGTATCTGAAGCACCCCGCCGGTCATCTTCTGCATAGTCTGGGAGAGTTCATCAGGAGGGACCTCGACCTCTGGCGCGAGGAGGACATGGCCGAGTTCCTGCCGAGTCCGGTGGGGGCGAACCCCGGTGAGCTGATACCGGTGGCATCGGCCACGACGGGGGAAGCGGTTTTCCTCCGTGTACCTGACGGCCCCTCGTCGCCCTGGCGCGTCGTGGTTCAGGAGTTCGACAGCCCGGCCTGGACTCTCTACGAGATGTCGTTCAGCGACTGGTTGCTGGCGTACCTCAGAGGTAGGGACGTAACGCTATGCTCCCGCAACTTCGCGCCCGACCGCCCGTTCTACGAGTTCCTGCCCTGAAAATGAACACGGCGGCATCTCCCGTCCTGGTAAAGGGAGATGCCACCATGCGATGACCACGCGAAGCATCGCGCCGACCTCCGCGGCCGGCCCACAGGCACGCGAGCCCGGCATGATCCGAGCGAGCGGCCCTAATCGTGTCACCAGCCTTCGAGTTCGTGCGGCCGGAAGCCCATCATGACGGAGGCGGTCCAGAAGAGCACGACGAATACGCCGCTCACGATCTCCCAGACGAGGTCGTTGATGTCCGTACCGGGTCTGGGGCCGACGACCGGGTGGACCTTGCGCTGCGGGTCGATGGTGATGAGATACCGCGCTCCGGTCCGCAACTCCGTGCTCACCGTGGACAGCTCGCGCTGACGCAGGTTCCCCGGGTAGGAGACGGCGTAGGAGTAGGTCGTGATGCCCTCCGGGTCGGAGGACGCGGAGGTCTCCTTCTCTATCACGCCGTACACCTCCCGGCCCCGGTCGTGCAGGGCGTTGGACGAGAGGTACTGCATGTGCAGGGCGCAGAAGAACATGGCCGCTATCCCGCCCAGCAACCCCCACGAGTACCCGGTGCCGGTGCCCAGCCGCGCGAGTGCCATGGCACAACCGATGACAATGCCGCTCCCCGCCACCAGCAGCAGCAGTCCGAGCGTGCCCTCCCAGGTGTAGAGGGCGCGACCGAGCAGGGTCAGCAGCCACAGTGTTCCCAGCCCGACGACCGGGCCGAGCACGATCCCCGCGCACAGCCGACCACTCGGAAATCTCATTCTGAGGCGTGGCATTGACGACCCCCTGACGACGCTGATCCGGCCTCTTCCGGTCTCCTATGGACTCATGAGCCCGGCGGGCACGTCCAGAGCTTATGGATCTGTTGTGTGAGCGGTTGCGCGCGGTGGCGAGGCTGTGTCGGAAGCCTGCCCGAGGCCCGGCCCGGAAGCCCGCCCGGCACCCGGTCGCACGCATTGCGGGGGAGACCCTGCACGGTCAGCGGGCACGGTCATAGAGTGGCGCCGTGATGACCCGGATGATCGTGCTCAACGGTGGCTCCAGCTCGGGGAAGTCCGGGATCGCCCGGTGTCTGCAGGCGGTCCTGCCGGAGCCCTGGCTGGCCTTCGGCGTCGACACACTCGTCGACGCGATGCCCGCGTCCATGCGGGCATCGGACGCGGGCATCGCGTTCGCACCGGACGGTGAGGTGATCGTCGGCCCCGAGTTCCGTACGTTGGAGACGGCGTGGATCGAGGGGGTCGCCGCGATGGCCCGTGCCGGAGCCGGAGTCATCGTCGACGAGGTCTTCCTCGGCGGAGCGGAGTCCCAGCGGCGTTGGCAGAAGGCGCTCGACGGCGTAGGGGTGTTGTGGGTCGGCGTACGGTGCGACAGCGAGGTCGCCGCGGCCCGCGAGGTCGCGCGCGGCGACCGGGTCACGGGCATGGCGGCGTCGCAGGCGGACGTGGTCCACCGGGGAGTGTTCTACGACCTGGAGGTGGACACGACGCGGAGCGAGTCCATGGAGTGCGCGCGGATCATCGTCGACCGAGTCGAGTGACCCGTTCGTTCACACCCCGTCCCGGCCATGGTTGTTTCCGGCCACGACACGCACGACACGCACCACACATGTAGCGCGCGCAGCGCGCGCAGCACGCACAACGCACGCGGCGCCGACGGCCGCACCACACGTCACCGATGACTGCACCGCACGTCGCCGAGTTCCGGCTGACCGGCGACCTCGTCCCCGCTCCTGTTGCGGCCCGGAGGTCGCAACAGGAGCGGGGACGCACGGCCCCTGCTGTTCCCCAGGGGGAACCTCAGTTGGCGGGGGCCTGGTAGAGGCCCCGGCCGGCGCGGTGGGCGCGAGAGGTGGCGACGAGCCGGTCGAGGGTGCTGCGCACGGTGTTGATGCTGTTGGGGGTCAGCTCACGCCCCAGGGCCTTGGTGACGTCACGGGCACGAACCGGGGTGTCGCCGAACGTGGACAGCACCTTGATGGCCATCTCGGTGAGGTTGCCACTGTCGTCGACCGCCGGTGCGGCGGGCGCCGCCTTCTTCGGGGCCGCGGCCTTCGCGGACTTGGTGGCCTTGGCGGGTGCCGCGGCGGCCTTCTTGCCCTTCGGGTCGGCGGCCTTCTCGGCAGCGGGCTCGGCGGACTTCGTGGTCTTCGCGGGCTGCGCGGACTTGGCGGCCTTGGTCGCGACGGCTTTCTTGGCCTGGCCGCGCTCGCTCTTCGGCTTGGCGGCGGCAGCCTGCTTGCGGCCCTTGGGCGCGGACGCCTTCCGGGCGGTGCCGCGTGCGGGGGCAGCCGCTGCCGGCTCCTGCGGAGCCTCTGCCCGGACGGCGGAGTCGATGGAATCCTGAGCCTGCTGCGGGATCTGCGGGGTCTGCGGAACCTTGGCCGCGACAACGCTCTCGGCTTCGGCCTTGACGCCCGCGTCCTCCGTCTTGACGTTCTCCGTCTTGACGTCACGCGCCTCCGCGCTCGCGGGAACGGGGGAGGCGGCCAGCGAACGCAGTGCCGTCAGCGCGGTCCGCACCGACTCCAGCCGCTCGGTGACAGTCGCGAGTTCCTTCTCCAGGGTCTGCTGGTGCTGCTCCAGGCGGGGAAGTTCCGCCTCCAGCACGGCAGTTGTGGCATCGATGGTGCCCAGGGTGTTGGTCTCTGAGGTCATGGTGTCGCCCTTCTCTCCCGGCCGACCGTTGGTGACCGATATGGTGCAGCGTAAGGGGCGTTGTGTTGTGGCCGGAAATCGCCCCTTCGGCGCGAACGGCCAGGAGCCACTTTCAGTACTGACCGCCAGTCTCCTGATTACTCCTGCCGCGCGCCCCGAGACCGACCCCGAGACACTCGTTTGGCCGCATGCGCTTCACCGGTGGAGTGCCCTGCCGGACCGGCACGGCCCACGCCATCGCAACGTAGGGCGGCACGAGGGGAGTGGCGGAACGCGGTGCGCCAGAAGACGGCAGGACGTGGGGTTTTCGCGGCGGGGGCGCCACTGCTGCGGGCCACCGGCCGAGTTCTCCGAGCAGTGCCGGTTCGCGGCCGACGGCAGCTCGTCCCCGGTGACACCGGGGACGCACACCGCCCCGGACCGCGTACCGCGCAGGTCCGGGGCGGAGGCGTATCCGGGGCGGAGGCGTATCCAGGCGGACCCACCACCGGGGCGAGGTCCACGCCAGGTCGGATCCAGGTCGGGCACGGGTTCCGTAACCGAAGTGAACCACCGGGCCGGCCCCGGCCCTCAGCTGCCGTTGTCGCTGCCGACGCCGCTTTCCGCGTTTCCGCTTTCCGCTTCGGCGCCGCGCGAGGCGGCCTCGGCCATCCGGGCCGTGGTGCTGGCACCATCCAGCGCCTCGCGGATGATGTCCGCGTGCCCGCAGTGGTGCGCGATCTCCCGGAAGACATGCAACAGCACGTGCCGCACGGTCCATGTGATCGGCTCCGGCGGTGACCAGGGGTACCGGGGGAGTGTCACGAGACGGCCGAGATCGGGCTCCTGCCGCACGGTGCGATCGAAGTCCGCCGCCGCCGCGTGAAAGGCGTCGAGCAGCCCGGCCAGGGTCTCGCCGTCGGTCATCCGATTGCCGTCGGGGTCGAGGTCGGCCCAGCCCATCTCGCCCGGCGCCGTACCGTCGACCACGGCAAGCCACGTCCGCTGCACATCGCCGAGATGCTTGACCAGGCCGCCGAGCGTCAGCTCGCTGACAGTGGTGGGGAGGCCGGCCTGCTGGTCGCTGATGTCCGCGACGGTATAGAGAAAGTTGGTGCGCTGATCGGCGACGATCGCGAGAAGATCCTCGCGTTCCCCGGCCTGTGCGTCGTTCGTGCTTGTCGTTCCCATGAAACGTTCCCCCTCCGGACGGTTCCTGGCCGCAAACACTACGGCGTCTCCCGGACGGCCCCGGAGCGAAGACGAGACGGGTACTGCGGGTGTCAGGTCCGCACCTCTCCGCGTATCCGTCCGCCAGGGGTGACCGACGGTGTCTGCCGCATCCCGGCGCGGTCCAGGCTCAGCCGCAGAACCATGACCAACAGGGCTGCGATGGCGAATCCCGCCCCCACCCAGGCGAGTTGACGGGTGCCGTACGCGGACATGACCCACCCCCCGACCGCTGTTCCGATCGTGATGCCGAGGTTCGAGAACGAGATGAAGAGGCTGTTGCCGAACTCGGGCGCGTCGACGGCGTCCCGCCCCAGCCAGCTCTGGCTCACGATGAGTCCGCCCGAGTGCACGGCCCCCCAGACCAGTACGGCCACAATCATCGGTGTGAACAGTGGGCCCACCGCGTACAGGAGCACGTAGACGAGCAGGCACAGAACCGGGTAGCCGACCACGGTACGTATGAGATCGCGCCGCAACAGCCCACCGAAGGCGAAGTTGCCGAGGACCATCACCACGCCGAATGCCATCAGCATGGCACTGACCCAAGTGCCGTCCATGTGCGTGACCTGGCCCAGGTACTCGGCGAAGTAGCCGTAGACCGAGAACATCGCCGCGAAGACGAGGACGACGGATGCGATGGTCAGCCACAGCCGCAACCGCTTCAGAACCTTCAACTGAGCGCCGTAGGACACCCGTTGACCGACCGGCATCGGCGGCACGAACAGCAGGATGCCGAGGAAGGCGAGCAGATTGACGAGCGCGCCGAACCAGAACGCCGACGCCAGGGACACATGCTCGGCGAGGTACGAGGTCAGCGGCACCCCGAAGGCGAAGCCGACGGTGACGCCGCCGAACACGGTGGTCGTGGCCCGGGTGGTGTCCTCGGCGGGCACCAGTCGTGCGGCGGTCACGAGCGCGACCGCGAAGAACACCGGATGGAAGAGCGCGGGAACGATCCGGAAGACGAGCATCACCTCGTACTGCGTGGTGAGCGCGTAGACGGCGTTGGACACGGCGAACACGGCGATCGCGGCCGCGAGCACCTTCTTGCGGTCGATGCCGGAGGCGAGCAGCGTGGTGAACGGCCCGGATACGGCGATGACCAGGGCAAACACTCCGACGAGCCAGCCGGCGGTGGACGGCGCGACGCCGAGCTCCGCCGAGACCTGGGGGAGCACGCCGACCATGCCCATCTCTGTGGTGATGATCCCGAACACGCCCAGGGCGAGCACCAGGACGGTGAGGGAGGCCTTTTTCATCGCAACCTTTCGTCAAATCTAAAAAAGTAGATATGTTGCGCCCCGAGGCGGCGCGCACAGGGGATTTCGTCGGGTCTACAGCTCGTCGCGGACGTGCGCGGCGAACTCCGCGATCACCGGCTCGTTGCGCCGGTAGTACGTCCACTTGCCGATGCGTTCCGAGGTGAGCAGCCCCGCGTCCTTCAGGGTCTGCAGGTATCCGGACACCACGGACTGCGCCAGCCCGGCACGCTTCTGGATGTCGCCCACGCATACGCCGATGTGGAAGCCGAGCCCCTGCTGCCGGTAGGAGTCCTCGTCGAAGTACTTCTCCGGCTCCCGCAGCCACTGCATGAACTGCAGGCGTGCGGGATTGGCGAGCGCCTTGTGTACGGCCAGGGGGTCCACCGGTCTGCCTCTCCGTGCTCTCTGTGTCCCTGAAGGGGATGCATCTAGCTTTCGCGATATGTAGGAGCAAGTCAAGTCGCCGGAGCGGAGCCCTGTGGTGCGGATCCTGAGAGCCGACGGGAGGCAGGGGCGGCGGGCATGGCAGGGCAGGGCATGGCATGGGGAGCGTCGGGCATCGTGCTCAGGCCGACGGGCGGCAGGCGTGGGCGTCGACGGCCCGGTGGAAGGCGCGCAAGCTGCGCTGCCAAGCCCGCCCGTCGCCGTGCCCCGAGGCAAGGGCGAGCAGGTGGGGGGCCAGCGCCGACGAGAAGGCACGGCTTGCTTCGAAGGGCAGCAGCGAGGGCAGATTGTCGATGGCGATCACGTCGAGTGGGCGTCCGGCGCCACGCATGCGCAGTACCGGCCGGTCCCAGTCGGTGAGTCGGTCGTAGACCGGTACGGCGTTGTAGGGGGAGCCGAAGTCACAGGTGACGTCGCACAGCAGCGACAGCCGCCGTCCCGGCGCGGTGAGATCCGCCGGGGTGAGCAACGGCAGCCGCATGGGCCGGTTGGTGCCGATCGCGTTGACCAGGATGTCGTGGGCCAGCAGCCGCTCGTGTCGCAGGGACGCGGTCTCGGCAGGCCCCCAGGCGGTCGTGGCGATCCTCGCCGCCGCCAGCGCGTCACGGGCCCCGCATCCGCACCGGCCCCACGCCCCGGTCACCAGCGCGTTCCCGGCCTCGCCCGTGCCGACGGCGGGCTGCCGGCAGGCCCGCAACCGGGCATCGAGATCGCGCCAGGCCAGCGGCCCCACCGGCACGGTCAGCAGGCCGGCCCGGTGGAGCACTGCCAGGGCGGCCCCGGCGTAACCCGCCCAGTACCCGAACGCGGCGAGGCGACGCCCCCGCCCGTCCACCAGGTACTCCAGGTCCAGCAACTCCCCGCCGCCCGCCATGAACCGCTCCAGCAGCACCCGTCCGTCCGACTGGCCCTTGAAGGCGTGCCCGAAGAAGACGTGCCGGTGACGCAGCGCCCACGGCTCCGCGTCGAGCTCCTTGAGCCCGACGACGCAGTCCTCCTCCGGCGCGTCCCCCCAGCTGCCCCGAGGAACGATTCGGCACCCGACGGCCGCGTACTCCTCCACGGGGAACACCCGCTGCGGTGAGGCCTCCACCATCAGCTCGACACCGGCACCGGTGAGCGTCCGCGCGTCCTCGGGCACGATCGGTGCGCGCCGCTCGGACGGTCGCGATTCGTGGCGCATCCACAACCGCAACACCGCAGGCACCTCCACTTCCCCCTCCTTCCGAGGAAAGCACCCGCACCGCACCACCGCGACACGGAACGTCCGGGGCGCCGGAGGCAGGCCCGGAGCCGCTTTCCGGCACCGCTTCCCGGAGCCGGAAAGCGGCGGCGACGCCCCGAAAGCTACAAGTCCCGAAGGCTTCAGGTCCCGAAGGCTTCAGGTGCGGAGAACCTGCTCCGCCGCGTCCCGGACCACGTCGGCCAGCGCGTCGGGAGCGGTGAGGTGGGCGACGTGCCCCTGGCCGGTGAGCGTGACGATCCGCGCGTTCGGCAGGGTTGCCGCCAGGTCGGCCAGGCGCTCACGCAAGTGGGCGGGGCTGAGGTCTCCCTCGACCAGGGTCGTCGGCATTTCGAGCGTGGCGAAGCGATCGGTACCGACCCCGAGCGCGTCGATCGCCTCGTCGTCGGCGATCAGCGCCTCCGCGTGGACGGAGAGGGCGGCCCGCACCCGCTGGTCGGCGAGCATCGCGTCGACCGCGTCGGCGGGCATGCGGACGATGTCGCGCATATGGATCCGCATCGCCTCGACCGGATCGCCCGCGTCGAGTGCGGCACGGGCACGGACTCCCGCCGCCCCCGCGACCAACTCGCGTGTGGGCATAGGAGGTTCGTAGAGCAACAGCCCGGCGAATGCCGACGGCGCGAGCAACGCGGCTTCCATCGCGGCGACGGCGCCCGAGGAATGCCCCACGAGGAGCGCCGGGGGCTTGAGGAGATCCGCGACGGCGACGATGTCGGCTGCCTCGACGGCCATCGAATGGGGCAGCGCGATGTCCGCCCCGGGAGCGTAGATCCGTCGGTGAATCCTGACGACGCGGTAGTCGGCGATCAGTTGTCGGGTGACGCCGTCCCAGGTCGCGGCGGTCCCGCCGCCCGGGTGGACCACCAGTATGTTCGCCCCGCGTCCGTCGTCGAGAGCGGTAATCGGTCGACCGTCATCGGATGTTGCGAGAAGCTCAGCCATGCGCACGAGTCTGTACGTGGCGGCCGGTCTCGCGCCGGGAGTCCGCCGACATTCCGCGCTGCCGACACCGACCGCCGGCCCCGGCGGATGCCCTTCTCGTAGCCCGCCAGGAGCTGATCCATCCCCGCTGGTCGCTACCGACGGAGCCTCGTGGCACGTACCGCACATCACCTTCCCCCTTCGCTGACCAGGAAGAGCCATGACGACCGTGTGAGCGGCCCTTGGCACTCCGCGGTCCTGGACGCTCTCCGGTACAGCGCCCGAAGCCTCACCGAAGCGGCAGGGGAGGGGCGCAGGCCCCGGCCGCAAAGGGTGCGCCGCCGGGTGGACGTCTACTGCTTCCCCCGGCACAACCGCGACCGCGGGGTCTCACGGGCCTCCGCCCTGGCGGAACGCGTGGCCCGCCAAAGCCTCCGCGCACAGACCCAGACCATCCGACGCCTGGTGAACAACCCCACCGGCGAACTCGCGCGCGAAGCGGCGGAGACGGTGGACGTACCACCGGCAAACCACCGGCACGGCTCGATCTGGCTCGCCTGATGGAGCGAAGTCCCGTTCGCGTGGCCAGAGATGAAGACAATGCGGTACGGTGACGAAAACATCACGCTCCGTGTGCCCGCGCGCACATAGGGCGGCCCCCGGCGGTGCGCCAACACCATTCCGAGGGCCTACACCACCAGTGGAGAGAGCCACCGGAAATGTTGCGTCATGCTATCGCGCCGTCCGCGCGCTATACGAAGGCATCGCACGATGTCGTCCGCCATCCGCGTCTGAGCAGTGACGCGAAGATCCTGCTCCTGTACGTCCAGGGCCTGCCCGAGGACCCCACGTACAAGCCGTTGAGCGAACTCGCCCAGAAGCTGGGCATCAAGGGCCGCGCGTACCAGAAGGCGAAGGAACAGCTCGTCGCGCACGGATACGTGCACGAGTGGCGGAGCCAGGGCGGCGGAGGCCGCTGGCTCACCGAGCAGTTGGTCGCGAACAACCCACTGACGGGTGAGCAGGCGGGACACCTGCGAGGGGCCCCGCCCACGGTCGCCCCGCCACCGAGTAAGCAGTTCCCGACGGTCGGCGAACCGACTGCCCGGCCGGCCGGTGGCTATCAACTGGTAGAAGACCACAGTGATAAGACCACAACCCACCCACCCTCCGAAGCCGAGCCGACGTCGGAACCGGCACCGACACCGGCACCGACACCGACACCGACACCGGCCCCGGCCCTGGCCCCGGAGCCGACACCGGATTTGGCCCAGACACCGGCCCCGGACTCGCCTCCGGCTCGCGGCCCCGCCCCGGCTCCGGCCCCGGCACCCGAGCCGACGGCGGATCCGGCCGACTCCCTCCAACTGGCCCGCGCGGAACGGATCCTGCTCTCCCTGCGCCACTACCGCCGCGAACTTCACCTCGGCGTAAGGGAAGCCAGTGCGCTGGCCGTGGAGGCGGTCAAGTGGCTGGAGCGCGGCCTGAGCGAGTCCGACCTGCGCCAGGCCTTACTCGCCGAACGCCCGGAGAACGGCGTGCGCTCAGCGGTCGGCTTCCTCCGCTACCGCCTCATCCAAAAGCTCCCCGAGCCCCGGACCCCACCCCCGCCGTACGAGCCCCGGCCCGTACGCGAGCTGTTGGAGTGCGAGGGGCCGGGCGGCAAACACCTCTTCCGCCCACTGGCCGACGAGACGGAATGCGCGCCGTGCCGCCGGTCCGCAGCGCAAGCGACCCAACACGGCACCCCCGCGCCGGAGCCGGACCCCATCCCGTGGCGGGAACGGATCGCGAGAATCAACGGGACGTCGGTGGCCCTGCCCGAGCGGCAGAGGAGTGTCCGACCCGACTGCCATAGTGCGGTCCATGGATGAGGACTCCTTCTGGGCCCTGATTGAGGGCTCTCAGCAGCAGACCAGCAACCCGGACCAGCGGCTGGAGGCACTGCGTGAGCAACTCATGCAGCGGCCACTGCCGGAGATAGTGCAGTTCCAGTCCTGCCTGCACCGGGTGCGAGGGCGGATCGACACGTGGGAGATGTGGGCCGCCGCCGAGCAGATTCACGGCGGATGGTGCTCCGACGACAGTTTCTGGTACTTCCAGTTCTGGGTGCTCGGCCTCGGCCGAGAGGTGCTCGGGAGGGCCGCGGCCGACCCGGATTCACTGGCGGACGTCCCGGAGCTGCGCCGGCTGGCCGGGCGGTCCATGGAGACATGGTCGGACGACGAGTGGCCCGAGTGGGAGTCGTTGGACTACGTCGCGGCTGAGGCCTTCGACACGTTGACGGGCGAAGAGGAAGGCCTTGAGACGGCCCTGGAGGCCGAGGGACTGGACAACCCGTGCAACCCCGAACCGAGCGGCGAGGCGTGGGACATACGCAACGCGGATGAGGCGTCACGTCGGCTGCCGCGCCTCAGTCGAATGTTTCCACTCACCGGCTGAGTCCACTGGCTTTGTTCGCGGGTGAAAGTGAGCAAAACCACACCCCGACATGGTCCCCCACGACCGCTAAGGTCGGCTTAGACCCGCCCTGAACTGGGATTTTGCGTCGGCCACAGCGATGTGATCGCCGCGGGTCTAGCCTTTCCTGGAGATTGCATGACCGATCTAGCATTTCGCTCCGCAGGCCAGCTCGCTGCCGCAGTCGCGGCGAAAGAGGTGTCGAGCATCGAGTTGCTCGACCACTACCTCGCCCGGGTGGAGCGGCTCGATCCGAAGGTGAACGCCATCGTCGCCCGGGACGAGGAGGGTGCGAGAGCCGCAGCACTGGCGGCCGACCGCGCGGTCTCCCGTGGCGAGCCGCTCGGCCGCCTGCACGGCGTCCCCGTGACGATCAAGGACAGTCTCGAGGTTGCGGGCATGCGGACCACCGGGGGTTCGGCCCGCTGGGGAGAGCATGTCTCGACGAGCGACGCCGAGTCGGTCGCGCGGCTCAAGAACGCGGGAGCGGTCGTCTTCGGCAAGTCCAACATGCCGCCCGACGCCCGGGACTGGCAGACCTACAACGAGGTCTACGGGACCACGAACAATCCGTGGGACCCGACCCGCGGACCCGGCGGTTCGTCCGGCGGGTCCGCCGCGGCAGTCGCCGCGGGGCTGACCGGCCTGGAACTCGGCGGCGACACGGCAGGCTCGATCCGGGTGCCTGCCCACTTCTGCGGCATCTACGGGCTGCGCCCGTCGTTCGGGATCGTGCCGAGGTACGGGAGCGTCTCGGGACATGCTCCTGGGACGCTGGCGGATTTCGACATGGCGGTACTCGGCCCGCTCGGCAGGCACGCCGACGACCTCGACCTGGGTCTCGACGTCCTCGCAGGAGCGGACCACGACCGCGCCCCGGGATGGCGGCTGGAGCTGCCCGCCGCCAGGTCGAGCACCCTGCGGGACTTTCGAGTCGCGGCATGGGTCGACGACCCGTTCTGCCCCGTCGACAGTGAGCTGGCCGCGATCATGCAGGCCACGCTGGAGGCGGTGCGGGCCGAGGGCGCCGTCGTGGTCGAGGGCAAGGGGCCGGTCGGGCTCGAAGAGACGATGGCCCTCTACCAGCCGTTGCTGATGGCACAGAGCGGGCTGGTCGAGCCGGACGAGTCGTATGCCGGGCTCGTGGAGCTCGCCGTGGCGGAAGGGGCCGCCGGCGGGTTCGCGTCGGACCTGACGCTCCGCTTCCGTGACTGGCACGACCTCGACGAACGTCGGCAACACTCCCGCCGCCGCTGGGCCGAGTTCTTCCGCGACGTCGACGTGCTCCTCTGCCCGGTGAGCCCCACGGCTGCCTTCCCCCACGACCACCGACCCGATCCCGGGTGGTCGGTCCGGACCCTGCGGGTCGACGGCGCCGACCGGCCGTATCGCGAGATGCTCACGTGGATGGCGCCGTCGGCGGTCAACCATCTGCCCGCGGCGGTGGCACCTGTCGGGGCGACCCGGGACGGGCTTCCGGTCGGCATCCAGGTGATCGCGCCCTACCTGCACGACCGCACCGCGGTCCAGTTCGTGCGGTGCCTAGCGGAGGTGATCGGCGGGTTCCGCCGTCCGCCGGGATTCTGAGAGCCGCCACCGGGCTGCCGGCCTGTGGCGTAGCGGCGGGCGACCTGGCCGCCGCGTTCTCGTCGTGTGCGGAGCGCTTCCCTGGCCGAGGGTGCCTGCGGGCAGGCCGGGTCGGTCGGTCAACCCCCGTCGCGGGTCGCGGGGCTGCCGCCAGGCCCGTCGACAGGGAAGGTGCGGTCTGCGGTCTGTGACAGGACAACCTGGGCTGCTGCCCCTCACACCGGGGCCCGCGCCACCCCCGGGACGCTGTTGGTCAATTCGGTCCCGCGCGTGACGTCGGCCTTCAAGACCTGGTTGTGGTCTTGAAGGCCGACGTTGTCGTATGGGCGTGGTGCGGGTGTCGATGCGGCCGAGTGGGCCGGGCGGGATCCCGGTGGAGACGGTGCGGGTTGCGCGGGTTGCGTTCCCGAAAGGGAGTCTGGCGATCCGGGGCCGGGACGCGCTGGGGCCGATGTTCCGCGGCGAGGAGTTCGCGGATCTGTTCGCTTCCCGGGGCCGCCCTGCCAGACCGCCCTCCGGTCACCCTCTATGGCACCGACGCACGAGGCAGCGTCAAACGGGACACCGCGTGGGACGGATACAAGGTCCACTGACTGAGTCCTGCGAGGCGGATGTCCCGAACCTGGTGACCAACGTGGTCACCACGCTGGCGGCCGTTCCGGACAGTGGCGAGTACGTGCCGCTGGGCCGAGTGCGAAGGACGACGCCGACCGCGCGGAAGCCGAACGCCTTGCGCGGCGCCAGGCGGAAGAAGCCGCGGACCGTGAAGCAGCCAACCGAGCCGGGCTCGAACCCTGGTGCGAAATGGCGGGAATGGTCCCTCAACTTGTCAGGATCGGCGCCGAGTTCGGTATCGCCTGTTTTTCCGGTGGCTCCGGTCACCATGCGTTGATGACCGGCGCGTCGGGTTCGTGCTGCCGCCAGGCATCGTTGAGGCGCGCGAGCCGGCCCGCGGCGGCGATGCCGCGCAGGGACGCGACCTTGCCGTCGCTGACTTCGAACGCCACGGCGCCCACGACCCGGTCGTCGACCACGGCGAGGACGGCCGGAGAGCCGTTGACCAGCGCGATATGGATCGCCGGCGAGCCGCCGGCCAGCCGCCGCTTCGCCGGCGTGGGCTTGAAGCCGGCCCGCACGTAGGAGGCGACCCGCTCGCGCGTCTTGTACCGCAGCAGCCGCTTGCCCAGTCCGGCGCCGTCCGAGAGCGCCGTCACGTCGTCGGTGAGCAGCGCCACCAGCCGTTCGGTGCGCCCCGACTTGGCGGCGGCGAGGAACTCCTCGACGACCCGGCGCGCGGACGCGAGGTCGGCCTCGCCGCCGCGGCGGCGCTCGGCGGCTACCCGTATCCGGGCCCGGTGGACATGCTGCTGGCTCGCGGACTCGGTGATGTCGAGGATCCCGGCGATCTCGGCGTGGCTGTACGAGAAGGCCTCACGCAGGACGTAGACGGCCCGCTCGACCGGCGAGAGGCGTTCCAAGAGGGTCAGTACGGCCAAGGACACCGATTCGCGCTGCTCGAAGGTGTCGGCCGGGCCGAGCATCGGGTCGCCCTCGAGGAGCGGCTCGGGCAGCCAGGCACCGGCCGCTCGCTCGTGGCGCGCCTGCGCCGAGCGGAGCCGGTCGAGACAGAGATTGGTGACGACCTTGGTCAGCCACGCTTCCGGCACCTCGACCCGTTCGCGGTCTGCGGCCTGCCAGCGCAGGAACGTGTCCTGCACGGCGTCCTCGGCGTCGGCGGCCGAGCCGAGCAGACGGTACGCGAGCGAGGCCAGCCGGCCCCGGCTGGCCTCGAACCGATCGATGGCTGCGCTGTCCATGCGGAGCAGCCTATGCGGCGGCCCTCACACCGGCCCGGTCAAGCGCGGTGGCCAGGCGGCGCTTGCGCTTCGGCATGCCGAAGGTCGGGTGGGCGATACCCCATCCGGCCCCCTTGAGCACGCCCGACTTGAGCCACGCGGCGGTCCGGCCGCCCAGGTACCAGGACTTCGACCGGACGTCCCCGTCCACCATCTGAAAGATCGCGTCCCGCCGCCCGAGGCTGATGTGGTTGCCGTGGTACTTCAGCCCGGTGGTCGGGACCTTACTGCCCGTCAGGCGCGCGGTGATCGCGGCGGTCGCCTGCATGTTGGTAAGGCCGGCCGAGGCGCAGGACATCGGCAGCGGCCGGCCGTTCTCGCCGATCGCGTAGGCGCAGTCACCGGCGGCGTAGACGTCCGGGTGCGAGACCGAGCGCATGGTGCGGTCGACGACGATCTGGCCGGTCTCGGCGACCTCCAGGCCGCTGGCGGCCGCGATGGGGTGCACGGCGAACCCGGCCGACCACACGGTCACGTCGGCCGGGATGGACGTACCGTCGGCGGCGATCGCCCGTGTCGGCTCGACAGTTTCGATGCCGGTGTGCTCGTGGACGGTGATGCCGAGCCGGTCGAAGGCCTGGCGCAGGTGACGGCGGGCCTTCGGGGAGAGCCAGGCGCCCAGCTCGCCGCGGGCGGCGAGCGCGACCGAGAGGTCGGGCCGGGACTCGGCGAACTCGGTGGCGGTCTCGATGCCGGTCAGCCCCTCACCGACGACCAGCACGGTGCCGCCCTCGCCCAGGTCGGCCAGGCGCTCGCGCAGACGCAGCGCCGAGGACCGGCCGGTCACATCGAAGGCGTACTCGGCCACGCCGGGGACGTCATGATGGGCTACGGAGCTGCCGAGCGCGTAAAGAAGCGTGTCGTACGCGAGCTCGCCGTCGCCGTCCTCGCCGGTCACGGCGACGGTCCTGCGCTCGGGGTCGACGCCGGTGACGCGCGCCAGGCGCAGCCGCACCCCGGTGCCCTCGAACACGTCGGCGAGCTTGCGGAACGCGAGGTCCTGGCCGATCGCGAGCTGGTGGAGCCGCATCCGCTCAACGAAGTCGGGCACGGCGTTGACGACGGTGATCTCGGTGTCGGCGGGGGAGAGTCGGCGGGCCAGGTTTCCGGCGGCGAAGGCCCCGGCGTATCCGGCGCCGAGTACGACGATGCGGTGCTTCATGGCGTTGCTCCTGTCTCGTTCGCGTGCCCCTTGAACGAGACGGCGCCCCGATTGCTGACAGGAGCCGGGTGTGACGCGGGTCACCGAACCGGGGCGCGTATCGAGTCGTGATCAATCTGCCGGATTCGCCCTCGCGGTGGGGCCTGGACCGGTAGACCTTCTGGCATGACGCGCATGCAACTGACGGACAACGAGCGGGAGTTCATCGGGCCGCACCTGCCGATCGGCGCGTACGGCCCGTGCTCCGAGCGGCTGCGGCAGCAGTTCGAGGGTTGATTCCCTCGGACGCTCCAGGGGCGGGCTGACCAGCAAGGTCCATCTCGTCGCCGATCGCAAGTGCCGCCCGCCGGCGTTCGTGCTGACCGCGGGCCAGGCCGCGGACAGCACGCAGTTCATCGGGCCGCCGATTGATCACAACTCAACACGCGCCCTAGCTTTGACGAGCACGCGACGAAGCAGATCTGCCCGGATCAGCCTTCGATACGGCCTCGCCCTGGGTGCGCCGCAGCATGTTCCGTGGGCTCAGTCCTGCTGCTCCAACGCGTCGGCGAAGGCGCGGAGAGCATCGGCCAGCTCTTTCTTGGTGGGCAGCTCATCCACCTTCTTCTCCAGACCGTCGATGCGTTCCGCCAGGTCGTCCAGGCTTGCCGGAGCCGTGGGATGCGATGTGGGTCCGTCCGTAGGAGCTGGGGACTCGGACGACCCCGGGCCCGCATCCGAACCGTCCGAGCCGCCGCCGTCGGTGCCACCTGAACCACTGACGGAGCCACTGTCCCCAGCGCCGGTGTCCGCGCCGCCCGAGAGACCGCCGCTTCCCGTATCGGACGTCTCCTCGGACACAGGAGTCGGGCCGGACGCTCCGCCGTCCTGGTCGGCCACGGCAATCGCCCCGCCCACACCCAGCACCATCGCGACGGCCGCGCCGACCAGCGCCACCGTCATCCGTCGTGCCTGGATCTTCCTCATATGTGTCATGCGACGGACACTAACCACTGCTCGCCGCGGAGGGATTCCTTCCGACGATTCGGTGCCGCACGGGCTCCCCCGGCGGGCGGCTCAGCGACTCAGATTCGGCCGCACGCCTCGGGTGGACACAGCCCGAGATCCAGGAAGCAACGCAACACCTCAGCGCACGATGCAGCAGTCCCGTGGTCCTGTTCCACCGAGGGGACGAAACAGAGGATGGTTCCCATCCCCACTGCGGGCGCCCCATCTCAAGGTGAGCACCACGACCACACCACTCCTGGCGAAGAGATCCCGGCACCTGAGCTGACACGCTTGCTGCCAGGGCTGTGCCCCGGGATCTCACTCGCGCACGACCACGGCGAACGACCTACAAACACGCCGGAAGGTCTTGTGCCCGCTGAGCCCGGTGTGGCTCATGCACGCCACGTCCACTTGAGCCGACCATGGTGTCGGGCATGCTTCAGACGGTCGACTACGCGCGCCCTGTCTTCATCAGGTACGCGGAGCTCCAGAACTCGGTCCGTGACACAGAAGAAGCCGTCCGCTCCCGAATGAAGCGGCAGGAGTGGCTGTACCGCCCGGGCAAGAAGCTTCACGTCCTGATGTGGGAAGCGGCGCTGCACACCCTGATCTGCCCTCCGCAGGTACTGGCCGCGCAATTGGACCGCCTGGCCGGTGCCATCGGCATGGACACCGTCGACCTCGGGATCGTCCCTCTCCACGCAGCAGTGAGGGTCCCTCCGGCCAACGGCTTCTGGAGCTTCGACGGCCGCCCCGTGATCACCGAGGACTGGCATGCCGAACTATGGCTCGACGACACGGACACCATCGCCACGTACCAGAGGGTGTGGCAGTCCTTGAGTGAATCTGCCCTGTTCGGAGCCGAGGCACAACATGTGATCGCCAGGGCGCGCCGGAGCCTCGATGTCTGCTGACCGCGGCGGCCAGGCGGAACACCGCCGGGCATCCCGCCAAGCATGCAGCGCCATCATCTCGGCGAGGGCGGCCGGGTCATGGCGTTTCACCACGGGGCTGCGGTAATAGGCCAGAGGTAGCTTCATGAGGCTGTTGCACTCTGCTGTCCGACGATCTCGACGTACACCTGGTCGATTTGAGGGAATCGGGTTCCCTGTGGGCGAGACATCGCAGATGATGCGTGTGTGTACCAATCGGCTGGTCATGGGGACTTCGTGTCGGGTCTGTTGGACGCAATGAGGGTGCACGTCAAATCGTGACGGATTGTCAGTTAGTGAGTGAGTTGTGCCTGCATCGGCGTACGACCAGTGGCAGCACGTCCTCGAGCGCGAGTTCTTCGGGCCTCAGATGGCCGGTCGCGCCGGAGTATTCTACGTGAACGTTGACGTGGAGAGCGAGCTCCGGGAGGCACACGCCCCTCTGAAAGCGCTCGCGGCTGCAGTCGGTGAGGAGCTCCACTGGAATCGGCCAACCGAGATGTTCGGCTGGCTGTCCATGCGGTGCCGTGAGTGGGCGTACGGGGAGCAGAGTCAAGCGCCGCCCAGCCTCCCTTTGCTGGCCGTGAGTGTGCTGGCGGCCTCCCGAATGGCGTCGGACGGCGAGATCTCGTCCTCCAACTACTACACGCGGCTAGCCGAAGTTTTTGGCGTGGATGAGGTCGGACGAGACGATCTGCGCGCCCAATTTGCGCCGGTAGCTGGTATGTGGCGGGCCTTGGACTCCTGGCTGGAGTCACGCGGTGGCGAACGGGGCTACAGCACCATCTCCGGCGACAGCCACCGGACTCGCATCGGCTACCCAATATCACAGGCGCTCCTGCGGGAACAGGACCGGCGCATTCTTACAACGTTCTTTGCCACCAGCGATGTGAAACCGGGGAGCCCGGAGGACTTCCCCGGGCCGGAGATCACGAGGCGGCTTCGGTTGTGGACTTCATCGAACCAGCGCGGTCTGTCCGGTCCCCTGCTCAAAGTGCTCCATGGGAGGGGGAATGGAGGTGAGCTGGCAGACAAGCGAGAAGTCTTGGCGAAGCTCCTTGAGCGTCTCGTTGAGCACTGGGACGGCGCGCTGTACGAGGACGGCCACAGGCCCCGCCCTGTCTCCGCGCTGCGGCTTGTGCTGGAGCGTCGCGGCCGTGAGTTGCGTTGGGCGGCCGAGGCGGCACGGGGCCTGTCTGCCACGACGGTGCTGCACAAGGAGTCGGGGGAGCACTACGAACTGTCGGTCCCCTACGGCGGCTTCTACGAAGGGCTCAGGGAGCTTGAAGTATCTACACACCAGGTGATGAGTGGGCTGGTGCTTGAAGGTGAGGAACTCTACCTGACGTGGTCGCCTCAACCGCTCATCTTCTTCAGGGAGGACGAGTACGACGGCAACTTCACCAGCGTCGGTGCCTTCAGCCCGGGCGAACCGCACCACATCCTGGTCCCGAACAGTGCTCTAGGCAGTGTCCGCTCCGTGTTGGAGAAGGTTGCTGACTGTGGGCGGATCACCACGCGCAAGGCACCCCTGGCTGGCTGGACGCTTATCAAGAACGTCGACCTGGACGTCGATGTGTCCCCGGCGAACCTGCTCGAGGGCGGCACACTGCATGCAGAGCACTTCGTCCCGTCGACACGCCGCGGGATCCGGTTCTCCGGAGGCCTTCGGATCGGCAGTGACGTCGGGCGCCACCACTACCTCCAGGGCGGAATTCCGGACTGGCTGCTGCCAGGTGACCTTGCGCAAGGTGAGGCGGCGACTCTGCGGGTCACGCTAACGGAGGGCGACGATCAGCCTTCCCACTCGCACGACTTTCCGCTGAGGGAGATTCTGCGGCCTTTTCCAGCAAGGCGGTTGCGGCTTTCTGATGGCACGTATCACCTGAGCACACCAGGCGCTGGGAAGTCGACGTTCACTGTTTCGTCGGCGATGCGCGAGAGGCAGGCGTTTGACGCGGGAAGTATCGGTCACCGTTGCGATGTGTTGGCAGAGCTTGAGGCGACGAGGGTGGGCCCCGAGGTCTCGGCGATCCGGGGTGCGAAGGTACCCGAGAGCCTGACACTGCCGCGGTCCCTGATGGTCCCGCGATTGGTGCAGCAGATCATACTCATTGGTGCGAAAGGTGAGTTGCTGCCACTGGATCTGCCGGCCATTCCGGATTGGATGGTCAAGCGGCTGCCGGGCGAGACGCTCGGCTACTGCGCCGAGGTGTCAGTTCCTGAGGGTTACGTCTGGGCGGTGCAGCGTTGGGAACGCCGGACGACGGTGAGGAGCCTGGAGGACAGCGGTGGGCGGACTCCCGATCCCGCTCCCGGGGACGACGATACTGAGTGGGCGGAGACGGTGTTGTCCGCAGCCTCATCACGGACTGGACCTCTGTGGGATGCGTACGTCGCTGCAGCAAGGAAGGTGCTGAAGTGACGGGGTCGGGGAGCGATGTTGGCGGACTGCTGCTGCGCTGGGTCAGTGAGCTGGGGTCGGGGAACATAACCGACCTGAAACGCGGAGTCACTTGGCTGGCTCGCAGCGAGAACCTGCCGATTACGTATGGCGCAGGAGGCAGGTGGATCAGAGACTGCCAGTCGCTTGGGCACCTCGACGTGGACTGGCGTTCTGGGCGCTGGAGTGTGGCCCCTGGCGTACTCACCCGGCTGCCGTCGGCAGATGGCTTGGCCGCGCTTGTGGGGAGCCGCTCGGCCAGGTTCGAAGAGCAGGTGGAGCAGGCGGAGTCGGAAGACATCACACTGGTCAGGGTGCCCAGCTCGCTCCCAGAGGCTGACATCCCGGTGCCGGACGCCTGGTTGGTGCAGTACGAGGATTCCCGGGAGCTCGCCACGACTGCGGCTGGGCTGGGAGTTGAGTACTCCGACTGCTTCGCAATCCAGGCTGCCGCGTGGCTTCCGCCACTCGAGCTCGGTCCGCTGGCATCGGCTCCGGCCTTCGGTACCGGGTTGGAGATGTACGACCTGAAGCTGGAACGGCCGACGTTCGTTCCGGTCCGACGCTGTGAAGATGACGGGCTCTACCGCTTCAGGCGCGCCGACCACCGGCAGGTGTGCCAGATTCTCAGGGAAGGTTCCTGGTACTCCGTGTCCCAGGAGCGTGGTGTCTATCTGGAGCTGGACCGGCTAGCGATTGACCCCCGGAAGAACCTCCGCTGGTTTAAGGAGGAGGGTATGGGGCGGGGGCGCGTTGGGCGACTCATTATCGACTGGGGGAAACCTCTTCCAGATCTCCAGCGGCGCATCGCTGTTATGTGCACTGCGTTGCCTCCTGAATTTGGCAAGAACCATAGGACGATCACCTATCGCAATGTTCCTCGCGCTGTCGCCGAGCGCATTGCAATATCGCTCAAGCAAGAACTCGGTGACAGGGAAGACTAAGGAAGGGTGTGCAGGTGTCCGGGGACGGTAACGCACTTGATATCAATGGATCGTTTGAGCAGCTGCGCCATGCGCTTTTCCGCTACTACGACACTCCATTCGGACTAGCGAACAAGCGGCTGATGCAAGAGCGCCGTGACCTCCTTGATGTGGATGGAGGGGCCTGGCGCCGGCCGCTCATCGAAATTCGTCCGCAGTACAAGTCCTCTGGGATGGACATCGCGGGGTCGGTGGCAGCGGCGGGAGCGCCCGGCGAGCTAGCCGGGCTGATCAGCGCCGGACTGATGGAAGGCATCGAGAAGATGCACTCCCACCAGCATCAGTCCCTGGTGGCCGCCGTCCGGGACGGCAAGGATGTCGTCATTACGGCCGGAACCGGATCCGGCAAGACCGAGTCGTTCATGGCGCCTGTCCTGGCCGAGCTGGTACGGGAGTCCGAGGCTTGGATGGTCGGCACACCGGCGAAGCCAGGGAAGTGGTGGTCTGGCCAGGACGGCTCGTATGTCCCGCAACGGCGTGGCGAGACAGGGCACAGGCCTGCCGTACGCGCACTGGTGCTTTATCCCATGAACGCGCTGGTAGAAGACCAGATGATGCGCCTGCGGAGGGCCCTCGACAGCGATGCGGCACGGCAGTGGGCCGACAAGTATCGCAACGGACACCGCTTCTACTTCGGCCGGTACACCGGGGCGACCCCGGTTACGGGGAATCGGGACAACAAGCAGGCGGTGAAAAAGCTCCGCACCCTGTTGCAGGAGACCGAGAAGCGGTCGAACCGCGCGAGGGAGAACGCGAGCGAGCGCGGTGAGCAGTACTTCGTGCCGCGCGCAGACGGCGCTGAAATGCGATCCCGGTGGGACATGATCGACTCTCCGCCGGACATCATGATCACCAACTACTCGATGCTGAATATCATGCTCCAGCGGCCTGAAGAGGACGCAATCTTCGAGCAGACCCGACAGTGGCTGCAGGACGATCCGGCGGCGAAGTTCACGCTGATTATCGATGAACTGCACATGTACCGCGGCACTGCCGGTACTGAGGTTGCCTACCTCCTCCGAAATCTGCGCCACCGGCTGGGGCTCAGCGAGCGGCCAGAACAGTTCAGAATCCTTGCTGCATCCGCCTCTCTGGACCCGCAGCGAGACGGTGAATTTTTGGAGGAATTCTTCGGACTTCCACAGGACCGCTTTGAGGTGCTGGGCGGTGAGCTTGATCTCCCGATGGCCGAAACCGCCAATATCTCTGAACATGCGGAAAGGCTGAGCGGGATCGGAGAGTCTCCATCCGCTGCGGACTCTGCCCAGGTGCTACGGGAAACCGCCGCCCACCGGGCTCTGGTAGCTGCTCTTCATGACGGTGAGAAACTTGTCGCTCGACTGGACAATGATGTCGCCGCGATCCTCTTCCCTGAAGTGGATGAAGAGTCAAGGACAGCGGCATTCCGCGGCCTCCTCACCACCCTGCGTACCGCAGATGAAGAAGTGACGGGACCGCTCCCCAAACTGCGCGGTCACCTCTTCTTCAGGAACATCCCGGGAATCTGGGCTTGCTCAGATCCGGACTGCTCTGGTGTGGTGCGCACCGAGGGCGATGACCGGACCGTCGGCAAGCTCTTCGCGCGCCCGACTTCCCGGTGCAGCAGCTGCGCCTCCCGCGTCCTAGAGCTGCTCTACTGCCAGAACTGCGGTGACGTGATGCTGGGCGGCTACGCCCCGGCTTCGGCGATCACAGCCAAGAGCTTTGACGGGGGGCTCCTCCCCGACCTGCCGGATCTGGAGGCACAGGCTGAGGGTGCGTCGCTGGGATCGAGTGCCGCGAACTACATCGTGTACTGGCCGCGCACGCAGGAACCTGTGATCGACGCAACTGACTTTGCGTGGGCGAGGTCCTCTGAGGGCGGCGTGCGAAGTGCCGAATTCAAGTTCAAGCGAAGCAAGTTCAGCCCGTGCACGGGGCATCTGGCCAACTCCCGTGACCGGAGTGAGGCTACGGGTTGGTCGTTCCACGTGTCGGTTCCTCAGTCGAGGAAGCAGCAAGCCCTCCGCTTGGAGCAGTTGCCCGCAGCCCCCACCCGCTGCCCTGCCTGCGGGGACGATTGGGAGACGCCCAAGATCAGATCCGAGGCGCTGAGCTTGGCGGACAGACGCCGGATGAGGACCCCCGTACGTTCTATGCGTACTGGTTTCGAAAAGATCAACCAGGTACTCACGACCAGTGTGCTGTCGATGTTGTCCGAGAAGAAGGCGGTCATCTTCTCGGACAGCCGCCAGGACGCCGCCAAAATCTCGGCAGGCCTGGGGCTTCGCCACTACCAGGACCTGCTCAGGCTGCTGCTCGCTGAGAAAGTGGCGGGGCAGGGCAACCCTGCCGACGACGCAGAGCTTGTGCGGAGGTACTTCAAGCATGAGGGGCAGGTCGATACGCAGAGTGCCACGGAGGCGCTCGCCCGAATGCGCTCACGCGACAAGGATGCGGTGGTCGCACTCAGGGAGATTTGGAGTGCAGACCCGATCGATGGAGTTCCTGACCCGGTTCGTGAGGCGGAACTCCTGGCCCACCTTGGCAAGTTCCCGAATCTGAAGTCGCACTCGGTACAGATCGAGGAGTCCCTCCTCAGTCTCGGCGTGAATCCCGGCGGCCCCAAGCAAAGTCTGGAGCGGGTGGCGTGGCAGAAGGGGGCGCCTGACCTGTCCTGGGCATCCCTCTACGACTGGACCAGGGAGCCAGTCGAGCCGCAGTTTGGGCTTGAGGTGCGCCAGGGAGACCTCCTGAGAAGCATTCAGGAGTCCCTCCGCAGCGAGGTACTTGGAGGCCTTTTCGGCAGTGCTGGAAGGGACTTCGAGTCGCTGGGCCTTGGCTGGCTGAGCCTAGCGTCTGACACCTCTCCTATCGATGCTGATCCCTCCTCGGACACGGCGCTTGTGCGTGCCAGCCTGCGTGTACTCGGCCACCTTCGCCGCTTTCAGGAACTGCGGGGCGGGCAGTCTGAGCCGCCCGCACCGCTGCGGATCTTCTGGGAGGCTGTCGCCGCGAATGCCGGCCAGGAGCCGGAGGATGTGCGTAGCCGGGCTGAGCGGGCTTGGGGCGATGCAGTACTCGAATACGTCATCAACCCGGAGAAGGTCTGCATTCGGCCCGCTGGCCCGCACATGTGGGTCTGCGCGAAGTGCAAGCGCAAGCACCTGCACCCGGGAACC
The DNA here is from genome assembly GCF_055584025.1 of Streptomyces sp. NPDC104309. NCBI lineage: Bacteria > Bacillati > Actinomycetota > Actinomycetes > Kitasatosporales > Streptomycetaceae > Streptomyces > Streptomyces sp. NPDC104309. The sequence continues at coordinate 103,563 of NZ_JBVJMV010000016.1, forward strand.
GGCGTTTGCACGAAGCCCAAGTGCGGTCGTCCGCTTTCGATGGAGCCCGTGCTGGTGAGCAGGGCAGACGATGACTACTACGCCTGGCAGGCGTCCCAGGGCAACGGCAGGTTCCGCCTCAATTGCGCGGAGCTGACCGGACAGACGGATCGTCTCGAAGCCCAGGCACGGCAGGCCCGTTTCCAGGAAATCTTCCTTGAGGGCACGGAGACCAAGGGGCCCGACAGCGTCGATGTCCTCTCAGTTACCACGACCATGGAAGCCGGGGTGGACATCGGCTCGTTGGCCATCGTGCTCATGGCCAACATGCCTCCCACCCGGTTCAACTACCAGCAGCGTGTGGGCCGTGCTGGACGTCGTACCGCTCCGGTGGCACTCGCGCTGACCGTATGCCGAGGCCGTAGCCACGACGAGCACTACTTCCAGGCACCAGAGCGGATCACCAACGATGAAACGCCCGAGCCCTACCTCTCGACGAACATGCGCGACATCTATCAGCGTGTTCTCTCAGCTGAAGTCCTCCGCCGAGCCTTCGCGGCGGTCGGCGGTGTCGCAGCGGACGGGCAGGATCTGGATCTGACACGCAATGTGCACGGGCAGTTCGGCACTGTTGCTGACTGGGAGCGAGTACGCAAGCCCATCGGTATCTGGATCGACGGACACCATCAGGTCATCACCGGGATTGCCCGGGCACTCGCGGCCCATACGCAGGAACCGGAGCAGGCGCAGCATGCGGTCCTCTGGGTCCAGAGCAGCCTCATCAGCACGATTGATGAAATCTCTGAAGCTGGACATGGCCACGGAGATCTCAGCCAGCGTCTGGCCGAAGAGGGCCTGCTGCCCATGTTCGGCTTCCCTACTAGCGTCCGGTACCTCTACACGCGCAAGCCCAACCGGGCCTACCCTTGGCCGCCAGCGGGTGTGGTCGACCGCGGGCTGCCCATTGCCGTATCGCAGTTCGCACCAGGCGCAGAGACGGTGAAGGACGGCGCGGTCTATACGTCCGCAGGTGTCGCGAACTTCCGCCCTGCGGGGCTCGAGGCACAGGCTCTCCACGATCCGCTGGGTCCCGCGCGGCACATCGGCATCTGCCGCGCTTGCTCCCATGTGGAGGAAGGGATTACGCCCGCAGTGTCCGAGGAGAGCGACAAGCCGCTCTCCTGCCCCGCGTGCACCTCATCCGAGGGTATGTACGCACATGTCGAGCTTCGTGAACCTGAAGGCTTTTTCGCACCCACGAGGCCGCCCTTCAAGCGAGACTTCGACGGAAACTTCTCCTGGCGGGCTCGCTCGCTAGCTCCTAGGACCGGGGCGAACCTGGAGACTGAAGCTCGGGAACGCAAGGTCGGCCCGGAGAGTATCGCCATCCATGCCGGCAAGGGACGCAGATATGCGGTGAATGACAACGGCGGCAGCCTCTTCAGGTTCGCCCCCGTCCAGGCCACCAACCTGTGGTCCGGCGCCTACGCCGAGCTTGGCGCGATCGAGCAGTCATCGCTGATCAAGGTGCACGAGGACCAGGCGATCAGCGTGGCCCTCGGCGCCACCCAGCGGACAGATCTGTTTCTCTTCGGACCCCGTGAGCCCGTCTTCCGCGAACATGGATACCGGCTCGACCTGTCGCCCGTACCGCATGTCAACGGATTCTCCGACGACCGTACGGGCCGTAAGGCAGCCTGGTACTCCCTGGCCGCGCTACTGCGGAAGTCGGCCGGGGTGCTGCTCGATATCCAGCCGTCAGAGATCGCCGCCGGTATCCATGGTGCGGTTTCCAAGGACGTGGGAGCCAGGGTCTTCGCCTTTCTCTCTGACACCCTTGATAACGGTGCCGGCTACTGCACGCACTTGGCAGAGCCGGAGACCTTCAGTCAGTTGATGGAGGCCACGGACGCCATGCTGGCAAAGTTCGGGGAAGGCAGCCACGGAGATGAGTGCAGGGGCTCCTGCTACGAGTGCCTGCGCGACTACACGAACATGGCCTTCCACCCGCTCCTTGACTGGCGGCTGGCCGCCGACCTGCTGAAGATCATGCGTGGCGGCAAGCTTGACGTAGACCGCCAGAACGCAACCATCCTGTTGACGAACTGGGCTACTGATACGGAAGACGCGGGGTCCGTGGTGGAGCTCGAGAGCCATCCGGTGGTGCTCTTTGATGAACGCGTCGCGGTTGCGGTGAAGAGCCCCTTCGAAATGGTTGGCGAGGATCTGGAGAGCAAGCGGATCATGGAATTCGGTGATGAGATTGCTCAGCAGGGCTGGGATGTAGAGGAGGTTGTCTTTGTTGATGACTTCCTGCTGGAGCGGGTGCCGTCACGGTTCACTGTCCAGCTTGACGAGTTCCTGGAGCAGTAGCAGACCAGATCCGCGTGCCCTGCCACAACCGATGTTGTGGCAGGGCACGTTCGCCGCGCAGGTCAGCTGAGCTGCCCACTCCGCACAGCGCCAATGAACCCGGTCCAGGCCGCCGACTGCACCACGAGCCGGTGCCTGTGTGGCCACTTGCTGTCGCGTACAGAGGCGTCGGCGGCAGTGAAGGCCGCCTCTACGCACTCGGTCTCGTTGCCGCCGCTGTACGACGACTTGAACCAGGCAGAGTCCGGAACCTCAATGTTCGTCCTTGGCATCCTTCAGGTCCTCCTTGGCACGGCTGATCAGCTCCCGTGACGCTTCGATGTCCAACGCTTGTGCGCGCAGGTATTCGAACGCAAGTCGGTAGCGATCCAGTTCCGCATCCTTCTCCATGAAGACGGAGCCGACGTGAAGGTCGACGTACACCACATCCAGCGAGGGCTCGGCGCCGCCGAGGATGACGAAGCTGCCCAGGGCCGCGCAGTGTGCACCGCGGGAGAAAGGCAGGATCTGAAGGGTGATGTTCCCTGAGACGCTGGCAGCGAGCAGATGACTGAGCTGCTCGCACATGATCCCGGGGGAGCCCATCACCCGGCGGATGACGGACTCATCGAGGATGGCCCATAGGTGTGGCGCCTTTGGGCGGGCCAGAATCTCCTGGCGCCGCATGCGGATGTCCACGAGGCGTTCGATCTCCTCGGGCGAGCGCCGCATCTCATTGGCCCGCTGCAGCGCAGTGGTGTAGCTCCGCGTCTGGAGCAGGCCTGGGACGTACACACAGGAGAAGTGGTCCTCGCGTACAGCCTCGTCTTCGAGGGTGAGCATCAGATTCATCGTCTCGGGGATGTGGTCGGCGAACGAGCTCCACCAGCCTTGCTGCTTTGAATCTTTGGCCAAGGACACAAGTGCTTTGCGTTCTGCGTCACTTGCTCCATATTCACGGCAGAGGGCATCGATCACCAGCCACTTGACGGGCCCTTCGGTGGCCTCGTAACGACTGACGGTGGCCTTGGATACCCCGACGAGCTGACCGGCTTCCTCCAGGGTCATTCCTGCGCGGGCGCGCAGTTTTCGCATCGTCGCACCGAGGTGGCGTCGGCGGGTTGTGGCCCTCGCTGACATACGGATCCCTTCCTGAGGCGCCGGGATGCAGACCGGCGGCCCAATGAGGCTAGATCGGCGTTGACTTGCCGTACTACGGATTCACTCGATCGAGAGTCGTGAGAAGTTACAAAACGAGATGTCTCAATGCCATACTCACATCAATCGCTACACAGTGCAGTCGTACGGATACGGCAGGTTGGGCACTCGTGTGGCCAGGGAGGGAGTACCGGCATGACAAGTCGTGGCAATGCTCAGACTCCGCACCGATACGTACTTCCGTTCAGAGCGTCCCCTGAGGTGCTATGCAGCCTCCGGCGCGTCGTGCGGGCAGAGCTCCACATCTGGGGTCTGGCTGGTCTCGCAGCTGAGGCGGAGCTCGTAGTGACGGAGCTCGCGACAAACGTTGCCAAGCACGTAGGTGCGGGAAGTGTGGCCACCCTCGTCCTCGAACTGCACGCGCTCGGGATCTGCGTAGAGGTCCATGACACGAGCTACGCAGTTCCGGTTCTCAACGAGACGGGGTGTATGTCAGAGTGCGGCCGTGGTCTCCATCTGCTCGCCGCGCTGGGCAGCGACTGGGGCACTGTTGTGACGGCGTCGGGGAAATGGGTCTGGTGTGAACTGCCGTTTGCCGGAGACGGCGCGTGTGGCCGGATCCAGCGGGCGAAGGCGGTCCTCGGTGAGTACTGGGAGCTGGCTGGGTCGGCCAATGCGCCGCTGCTTGGCCGCCTGCTGGCGCAGGAGGCGGCGACCAATCTGATCGCGGATATGCTTCACTGGCTGGTCGCTCAGGGCTGCGATCCGGATGAAGTCCTTGACCGTGCTCAGCGGCATTACGAGGCCGAACTGGATGCTGCTGCGTGATCTCCCAGGTGGTGGCGGTTTCTGGCGCGGAGTGGGCTATCTCGGTCCGCAGCGCGGCCGGCGTGCGCCAGGATTCGGAGCGGCCCTGTGTCACATGCGGTGGCAATTAATGCACAGGAATGCCAGGGCCCGGATTTGTGGAGGGGCGGTGCGCGTGAACATCTACGAAGCCCTTGCCGAGGGCTCCGGAGAACCGGCCGAAATCGGAAGTGCAGGCCTGGTGCTGCAAGGGCTGCCCCAGCTTCTCAGGCCGTGCGATCTTGCGAGCCCGCAGTTTCCGCCCCGCTCGCGATGCAAGGCTCGGCGGGCGCGGAGGCGGCCCTCGATCACCGAGCTTCCTTCATCGTTGAGCTCATCTGGGTCTTCGGGTGTAGCGTGCAGCTCGCCCGCGCCGATGCCCGGCCGCAGAGCTGTGGCAGTCTCGATCATCTCGGATGGCCGGGCTGCGAAAGCGGCGATGCTTCTTTGCCGAGTCGGCCTGCGAGAGGTTCGAGACCAGGTCGGAAGCTTGCGGCTGACGCTGCAGATGGATCTGAGCTGTGCTGCACCGTCATGGTTGGGCAGCGACCGGAGCAGGTCGGAAGGGTCGCCAGCGCGAGAGGCGCCCCCCGAAGCTCCTGGCAGTCGCTCTCGACCACGAAGCACGCGGGCCGACAGCAGCTCATCACGGGGCCGTGCGGGGCGCCTCGGCATGGGCAATATCGTTTTGAGTGTTCGCTATCACGTGTGGGGCGGCCAGAGCGCGATGATGAGTGACGCAGACTGGGATGAGGTCGCGTTGTCAGTGGGGTCTGTCACCCTCTGTGATGGCTGGTGGCAATCGGTGCCAGTCGGGCACGTCTGGAAGGAGGGTGCATGACCAGCACCGAGAGGAAGCTCACCTCGGTTGAGATCTGCGCTGGGGCGGGTGGGCAAGCGCTAGGCCTGCACAATGCACTGTTCAAGCATCTTGCGTTGATCGAGATGGACCCTAACGCGGTCACCACTCTTGAGAAGAACGTGCAGGGCAACGCGGAGTGGGAGGGCTGTGAGGTCATCCCGGCTGACCTCACGAAACTCGCTCCGAAGAAGTTGAGGGAGCGCCTGAGGCTGGAGCCAGGAGACCTGGACCTGCTGGCCGGTGGCGTCCCCTGCCCGCCATTCTCTGTCGCCGGGAAGCAGCTGGGTCGGGACGATGAGAGGGATCTTTTTCCGACGATGCTCAGGCTCGTCGACGAGCTTGAGCCCAAGGCTGTGATGATCGAGAACGTCCGGGGGCTGCTGGAGCCGGTGGAGAAGTTCCGGGGGTACCGCCGCTGGATCCTGAAAGAACTCGAGACCATGGGCTACGGGAAGTGCTACTGGGAAGTCTTGGAAGCCAAAGACTACGGGGTTCCGCAGCTCCGCCCGCGCGCAATTCTGGTGGCGATGAAGCGGGACTACGTTCCGTTCTTTCCGACGAAGAAGCCGGCGGTGCTCCCTCTGGTAACGGTGAGGGAGGCGCTCGAGGACTCCATGCGCAAGCGCTTCGAGGCAGTCGACGACCCTCGGGCTGACGAAGCGTTCAAGGATTGGCTCAAAGATGCCTCGAAGGGTGTCGCGCCCACACTCGTCGGCGGCTCGAAGAAGCATGGCGGCGCTGACCTCGGGCCGACCCGGGCCAAGAAGGCGTGGGCAGCGTTGGGCGTGTGCGGACTCGGGGTCGCGAATGAGCCGGAGGACATGGAGCGCATGGAGAGTGTAGAGCGTGACCTCTTTGCTGATGCGGGCCCCAAACTCACAGTGACCCAAGCAGCGCTCATCCAGGGATTCCCTAAGGACTGGAATTTCACCGGCAAGAAAACCGCTGCGTACCGGCAGGTTGGGAACGCTTTCCCGCCGCCGGTCGCGCAGGCTGTAGGGGAGCAGATCAGGGCGGCGCTTGAGGCGGCTCTGAAAACCGGGGTCAAAGCGCCGGTGCGGCAGAAGCGGATCAAGGTCAGGGAGCAGGACAACGGAGAGTTGTTCAGTATGGACGATCTCTCAGTCCCGGCTTTCCCGAAGCCGGCTGACCGTCGTAGTAATCTTGAGGACGCAGTCGTCGGGTGACTCGTGCTCCCAGAATCGGAGCACGGTCCACCCGGCTTGGCGGAGGCGTTCATCTGTGTCCCGGTCTCGGGTCACATTTCGCACGACCTTTTCCGACCAGTAGTCGGGGTTGGTTTTCGGCGAGACGTAGTGCTCTGGGCAGCCGTGCCAGTAGCAGCCGTCGATGAACACGGCGAGTTTCGCCGGACGGAAGACAATGTCGGCCGTCCGGCGAAGCCCGGGTAGCGGCTTGGTCGCTACCCGGTACCGCAACCCTTGCGCATGCAGAAGTCGCCGGATCACCAGCTCCGGCTTGGTGTCCCGGCTCCGGATCGCCTGCATGTTCCGGCGCCGGGCGGCCGATGAGGCCCAGGAGCCGTGCGGGGGCTCCCAGCTGCTACCACTTTCCATCTTCAGGAATACCCGCGTTCTTGAGGATGCGCAGCTTCTCGTCCTTGCTAAGCGACTTCGTCTGCCGCACTTTGTTTCTCACGATGGCCAAGACCATGCTGAAATCCAGCTCGAGTGACCGTAGCTCGTATACGTTGATTTCTTCCCGCTCATACCAGTCGAGGTCGAATCCGAGCTCGCGCAGTTCGCGTGCTCTCCGCTCGGTGTGTACGTCGTCGCCTGTCACAATGCGCAGCATGGCGGCTGGTACGGGCCGACCCAGGTTCTCCTGTAGCAAAGAGAAGAGGCGCTCGTGAGTCTTTCCGCTGTAGGGAGCCCTGAGAAGCCGTTCCGGAATTATGCCTGCGTAGCGAGAGTGAATTTTCTGCTGGATCTCCATGTGCAGCGCTTTGAACTGGTGGTTCTCAGCCGGAAGGTGCATCAACATCCGGGACTTTATGGTGCGGGCTGCAATGTCCTTGGCGTACGTGTATGCCTCGAACAGCGACTGGGGATTCTTATGGTTTGAGATTTCTGAGAGGAGATGAATCAGGGCGTGCTCGGCGTCCGGCCTGAGTCGCTGCCACTCATCTTCAGGCGAGTGCTGGCTGGTCATAAGTCACTCCAGTCTTCCGGCGGGGGACGTTCATAACATGATTAATCCTCGTCTGCCAGCTCGAAATCCAGCTGCTGGGCAGCGAGCCCTTGCAGGATCTTCCTGTCGTGCCGTGTCGAGAGGTTGACGGTCTGAGCGAACCATGGGGCGATCCAGGATGAACTCCGGTAGGGCCATTCGCCTAGGTGGAGGCGGAGGCCAGGTAGCCAGCTCGGGTCTGGCGGTACTTCTGAGCGCGTTGCGGGGGTGACTGACACGTCTGGTTCATCGTCCAAGCGTGGGCGTCGACCCAGCTGTGCGGTGACGCCGACCAGCCACCAGATGAACAGCAGCCGAGAAGCTGCATCGCTGATGCTGCCCAGCATGGACTGGTCCAGACCGATCGCATCGAATGCTGCTGCAATTAGGTCAGGCGGTGGCTGAGTATGGACGGCTTCCTGCTCTGCGATTACGGTCTCGACGAGGTTCTTGGCTGCGCGGTCGATCTCTGCGTATGTCGACGGGGCGATCTTCGCGTTCAGGAAGCGGTTTACGCCGCGGTAGAAATCCCCAGGTGTCTCGATCCGCAGCTCAGCACCCGTTCGTAGCCTCAACTCACTTGCCAGGGACGGCCAGGGCCGAGATCTGCTCCGGCCTTCGCCCTGCGGCTGATACCAGTCGTCCTTCGTGTCGTTGGAGACGAGTAGCAGATGTGAACGCTCTTCTGACCCTGCCATGTGTCCGATCGTTTCCTCCCAGAGCAGGAAGTCGCCGGACGATGACAAGGCGGTTCCTTTGCCAGCGTCTTTGAAGCCTGGGGGGATGAGGTTAGGAAATCTGTATGACGAGGCTTTCTCTACGCGTCGGCGGATTTCGTCTGGGGCCGGAGGAGCGGCGATCCTATCGCCGAACAGGGCGGCCACTTGGGAAAGTACGGAGTCGCCCTGATTTCCTGGTGAAATGGAGATATCGTATTCTCTGAGCCTCTTAATTTGACCTTCGAGTGTCGTACTCCAGCTGCCGAGAAGCTCTTCAATGGCCTTATTTGATATCTCTGAATCAAGTTCATCGCTGGCCTTGGCGTCCTGCGCGTACTTGATCAACAAGCTCTGGGTGAACGTCCTAGCCTCCTTGATTGCTGTTTTTGCTTCACGGAGCTTGTTCTGGAGGGATCTGTGAGCCTCATCCAGTGCTTTCTTCCTGCCCGTGATGATGCGGTAGCGGTTCTGAACGAACTCAAGTCCGACCTGGTGTGGAAGCCAAAGGCGCTGCTGCACGCTTTGGAGGGCGTTCAGTACCTGTTCCCGTGCGGTAGGCGTGTATTCGTAGAGGCTGAGCAAGACGTTCGTGTCGAGCACGACGGTCCCACGCGTGAAGAAGGGCTCCCGATCTGGATCCGTCTCTGACGGGCCGTCTTGAATCCAGTCCCGGTACTGCCTGATCAATGGAAACTCGTCCTCAGGGCTGGCCACGGATCAACTCCTCTGCCTCGGTCGGGGTTTTGTAAGTAATGATCTCGTCTTCGGCGCGGCGGCGCTACAAGTCCGTCAGTCAGCCCCTGAGGGGCCGCCTGAGGGCTGTGGTGTGGAACCTAGCCACGGCTGGAAATGGTTGTTCACTCGCTCAGTACCTTGGCCCGGCTCTCCTGGGCTTCCGGGAGCCTCGGTGCCACATCGCCAGATTCCCCGGACTGAGCTACAACCCAGTACTCCCCAGCAATTTCGGCCTGCGGACGATCAGAGTGCTCAGGCCTGGCGCGTACAACGCGATGGGCGACGAACTCCCCTTCATGCGGCACTGGGCCGCCGAGGGCGCGGGCTACCGCCTGGTGTGACTGGTAGTCGCCCAGGATGATGATCCCTTCCGGACGAAGGGCAGGGCGTGCGCGCCCCTTGTCCCCCTCACGAACTCGCGCCATGTAGTCGAGCTGCTGAGCCGCGGTTCGCACTACGCCGCGGCCGATTCGCTTGCCGTGCACGGAACGGAACAACTCGCGGACACGGGCTTGCCCCTTCTGCTTTCCCGGAATCAGGATGCGCGCCCGGGTCGCTGGGTCAAGGTGGAGCAGCACGTTTTCTGGAAGGGCTTCGTCCTTCCAGAGCCAGGTGATCTTGTTCCGGTGCTCTGCCTTGATGGTGAACTTCATGTCCCGGTTAGTTCCGCCGTTGAGCCACTCGCGCTTGATACGCAGTAGCCCGGCGCTCCAGCGGCTCTGGTAGTCGTCCGCCCAGACAAGCAGACACAGATGCCCCTCAGCCTCGGGCGGAATCATCCAGGAACCAAACTTTTGAGAGTATTTACAGTCGACGTCGATTCCCTCTATGCGGTAGTCCATGTCGATGCCGTCTGTGAACTCGAACTCACGCTGCAGGTTGATCTCGACGAGGGTTCCCGCGTGCGTTTTCTCAGTTTTGAAAAGGGTGCTCCAGTCGTACCGGCCGGTTGCTTCGCCATTCAACAACTGGTCAATGGTGTCACGCAGCACACGGGCAAAGCGTGCTCCCGCAGGGTCGAGCATCATCAAGCGCTGGTGAATCAACATGAGTTCAGGGTCGTCGCATACGCCGGGCGCTGGCCCCGGGGGGTCAAAAAGGGTCACTCTGCACTCTTTCGTGAAGCAAGCGGAATGTTGATGACGACACCTGTCCTGACTCCTGGGGTTTGGACGGAGTTCCCGTCAGGGTGATGCCGCCGACACGACGATTCGGGGTTCCGCTGCTCGAACCAGCGTGGCGTTCCAAGCGGTTGGGACGGCGGACCGGTGGCCTGCTCAGGCCGCGGGCATCAAGTTCCGCACATAGCCCAGCCCCGGCCGTCCGCCCAGCAGGACCTCTTCTCCGGTGGGGACAAACCCCGTGCGGGTCAGGACCGCGCGTGAGGCTGTGTTGTCGAGCGCGGCTGCTGCCCGCAGTGTGGTCAGGCCGTACTCGGTAGTGGCCAGGGCGCACAACCGGCGGACGGTGGCTGTGGCCAGGCCTCGGCCGGTGGCCTTTTCGGCTACGCGGTAGCCGAGTTCGGCGGAGCCGTTCGCCGCGTCGACCAGGTTGAACCGGCCCAGCACCTCGCCGTCGGTGTTCACCAGGACGTGGAAGTGGCAGAGTCCGGCGGCCTGTTCGGCCAGCAGGGCAGCGAGTCGGGCATCGAAGTTCGTGAAGTAGTCGTCGCCGCGGTCCGGGACCGAGGCGGCGAAGAACGTGCGGTTCTCCTGCTCGAACGCGAGCAGGGCCGGGACGTGATCGGGGTGCAGACGCTGGAGGTCGGGCATGGCTGCACCATACGGATCGGCGGCATGACGGGGCCATTGGGATTCCGGGGGACGCCACCCCGTCGTCGTGTCGTGTCGTGACGGGCGCGGCCCGATGTGTCACGTTCACGCCCGCGCGAGGTCATGGGTGGCCGTGCGGTACGGGAACGGCCCCGGTCCGGCCGGGGCCGTCCCTCCGTACCGTCGTTCACGCCGCCCCGTGGCACTCCCGGTACGTCCGGCCCGAGCCGCACCAGCAGGGTGCGCTGCGGGCCGGGGGCCAGGGGGCGGCCCGGCCGCGGGCGGCGAGGGTGGTGGCGTACTGGGGGAGGAGGTCCGGGTCGGCCGGGGACGTGGCCTCCGAGGCGGCGAAGGCCTCGTACGACGGGACCGTGCCGGTCACGATGCCGAGGTTCGGGGTGCCCGCGTGGTGGAGGTCGCGGAGGGCGGCCTCCAGGCGGGCCAGGTGGTCGGGGCGGGAGGGGTACTCGCCGCGCAGGTTCGGGTACGCGGTGAGCAGTTCGTCGAGTTCGGTGGCCGGCCAGTGCAGCACCGCCACCGGGAACGGGCGGGACAGCGCGGTGCGGTACGTGCCCAGTTCGGCGCGGATGCGGGTGATCTCGGCCCGGAGCTCGCCCGGGTCGGAGGAGCCCAGTGCCCACAGGCGCTTGGGGTCGTGCAGCTCGTCCAGCGGGACGGCGGCCGTGTGGAGGGTGTCGGCCAGCTCGTCCCAGACGTCGTGGTCGACGCCCATCAGCCTGCGCACACGGTGGCGGCCGATCAGCAGCGACTGGGTGGCGTACGGGACTTCCTCGCCGGGCGTCAGGAGGAGCGTCAGCGCGGTCGTGAAGCAGTCGTGGGCCGCTTCCAGCTCGTCGTGCGATTCCAGGGTCTCGGCCGCGATCTCCCAGGGTGCAGGGTCGAGCGGGCCCGCGGCGCGGATGCCGTCGAGGATCGCGCGGGCCTCGGCCTCGTGGCCGTACTCCCACAGGTTGGCCGCGTTGAGGGCCTTGACCAGGTGCGGGTGGTCGAGGTCGGGCGAGCCGAGCAGGTCGTCGTAGAGGGTGGTGGCGCGGGCGCGGTCGCCGGCGAGCTCCAGATGGGCCGCGGCCTGGAGGAGCAGCGGCTCACGGTCCTCCGGATACTGCGCCGCGGTGCGCAGCAGGCGCTCGGCTTCGGTGGTGTGGTCGGCAGGCGTGTCGGGGCGCATGAATCACACCGTACTGCTGTACGGCACCTGCACGGAGGGCGGTTCCGGCTCTGGAGAGTTGGGGGACATGGCCCTATCGTGCGGGCCGTGCGGGAGCGGATACCGGTGGTGACGCAGCGGAACGCGCGAGGGCGCAGGGCCGCCGCGCGCGGGCTCTGGACGGGTGCCGAGGTGGTGGTGACCCTCGGCGTCGTCCTCTTGTTGCTCGTTGTTCATCAGCTGTGGTGGACCAACCGGCAGGCCCGCGCCGACGCCCGGCACGAGGTGCGGGCCCTGCAGCGGGAGTGGGCGGAGCCGGAAGAAGAGAAAGAGGGGAGAGGGGGGAAGGAGGGGCGAGGGGGGAAGGACGGGCAGCCACCGGGGCAGAGCGGCGGCGAGGGAACGGTGGGCCGTGGCGGCTCCGGCCCGGGGGCCTCCGGTGGCCGGTCGTCCGCGGGCGGCACCGCACCCCCCGAGCCCCGCTGGGATCAGGCGTACGCCGTCATCCGTATCCCACGGCTCGGGCTCGCCGCACCCGTCGCCCAGGGCATCAGCAAGCGAGGCGTTCTCGACAAGGGGTACGTCGGGCACTACCCGCGCACCGCGCAGCCCGGCCAGGCGGGGAACTTCGCGCTCGCCGGGCACCGCAACACGCATGGCGAGCCCTTCCGGTACATCAACCGGCTGCGGCGCGGGGACCGGATCGACGTCGAGACCCGGGACTCCGTCTACACGTACACCGTCGACCGGACGCTCGGGCAGACCAGCGCGAGCGACGGCGGTGTCATCGCGGCCGTGCCGCGCAGCAATGTGAAGCCGTACGCCGGCTACACCACGGCCGGTTCCTATGTGACGCTCACTACGTGCACGCCCGAATTCACCTCCCGTTACCGGCTTGTCGTATGGGGGAGGCTGACGGGGGTCCGGGCGCGGTAGCGGTGCCGGGCTAAGGTTTTCCGACGTGCTCAGACGACGTCCGCAGTTGTTGTGGTTGCTGGTTCCCTACGTGCTGTACCTGGGGGCGCTGCCGTTCGTGAACCGGGTCCATCCCGTGGTTCTCGGGCTGCCGTTCCTCTTCATATGGCTGCTCGGCGCGACCTTGCTGACACCCGTCGCCGTATGGCTGACCCGGCGGGGGGACCGCCGGTGAACGCCGCGGTCGCGACCTCCGTCTTCGGGGCCTTCATGGTCGTCACCGTCGCCCTCGGGCTGCTCGCGATGCGCGGACGGCGGAGAGGGAGCGAGGGTGGCGGGCTCGCGGAGTGGTCCGTGGGCGGGCGCAGCCTCGGGACCGTGTTCATCTGGGTGCTGATGGCCGGTGAGGGCTACACCAGTTTCAGCTACCTGGGTGCCGCGGGCTGGGGCTACAACTACGGGGCGCCCGTGCTCTACGTGGTGGCGTACATGTCCTGCGGCTACGCCGTCGGCTATGTCGTCGGGCCGATGCTCTGGGCGTACGCGCGCCGGCACGGGCTGGTCGGGATCACCGACATGGTGGCGCACCGCTTCGGGCGGCCCTGGCTCGGTGCGCTGGTCGCCGTCCTCGCGACCGTCTTCCTGCTGCCGTACATCCAGCTCCAGATCACCGGCATGGGCGTGGTCGTCTCGACCATCTCCTACGGTGCCATCAGCCTGAACTGGGCCTACTTCATCGCCTTCGCCGTCACCACCGGCTTCGTCGTGGTGAGCGGGCTGCGCGGCAGCGCGTGGGTGTCCGTCCTCAAGGACGTCCTCGTGATCGCCACGCTCGGCTTCCTCGCCTTCTACGTGCCGCTGCACTACTTCGACGGGTACGGGCCCTTCCTCGACCGGCTCGTCACCGAGAAGAGCGAGTGGCTGACCTTCCCCGGGCACGGGGACAGCGGGCTCGGGCAGGCGTGGTTCATCACCACCTCGTTCCTCAACTCCCTCACCGTGGTGATCTTCCCGACGACTGTCGCCGGCTATCTCGGCGCGAAGAACGCCGATGTGCTGCGCCGCAACGCGATGCTGCTGCCCGCCTACAACGTGCTGCTCTTCGTGCCGATGCTGCTCGGCATGGCCGCCCTCTTCGTCGTGCCGGGGCTCGTCGGCGCCGAGTCCAACCTCGCGCTCTTCAAGCTCGTCGTGGACTCCCTGCCGGCCTGGGCGGTCGGCGTCATCGGTGTGGCCGCGGCGCTCTCGTCGATCGTGCCGATGGCCGTGTTCATGTTGGTCATCGGCACGATGTGGGGGCGCAGCGTGCTCTCGCTCGTGCCGCGGTGGGAGCGGCGGCAGAAGGGCGCCGCGCAGACGGTCGTGGTGGTCGCGGGGGTGATCGCGCTCGTGCTCACCTACACCGCGCCGAACACCCTCGTACGACTCTCCCTCATCTCGTACGAGGGGATGGCGCAGCTGCTCCCCATGGTGCTGCTGGGGCTGATGTGGCGGCGGTTGACCCTGCCCGGGGCGATGAGCGGGCTGGTCGTCGGGGTGGGCCTGGTGTGCGGCTTCGTGTTCACGGAGAACGATCCGGTGTGGGGGGTGAACGCGGGCATCGTGGCGCTCGCCGCCAACCTCGTCGTCGCGCTCGCCGTGACGTACGCGGGGCCGCGCGAGCGCGACGACCGGCCGGACGACGAGGTGCTCGCGCGCGACGAGATCGGGGCCGGGGAGGGGGACGAGCAGGAGGTCAGCGGCGCTCGCGCAGGAGCAGGACACTGACCGTCGCCACCAGGGCCAAGGCGACCGACAGCAACAGCGCGCCGTTCGCGCCCGAGCCCGTCGCGGCCGTCGCGATCGTCAGGGCCACGCCCGCCGACGAACCGATGTACCGGGCGGTGTTGTTCGCGCCCGAGCCCATCGCCGCCCGCTCGGACGGCACCGACTCGACCGCCAGGCGCGGCAGCGCGGCGTTGAGCAGCCCGCTGCCGACGCCGGACACGACCAGGGCGAGCAGCAGCCGCGGCCACAGCGACGCGCCGATGTGCGCGTTGCCCGCCGTGTCCAGGGTGCCCAGCAGCGACAGCACCGCCACCGCGTGCAGGACGAAGCCCACGGCCAGCTGGCGGCCCGTGCCGCCCCGGGACGTCGAGATGCGGCCGGGCGACGGACTCGATCCGGACCCCGCCGATCCGGTCGGCCGTGCCCTGCTGGTGCCGCACCGGCTGCTGCGACCGCTGGACACCGGACGCCCCTGAGCGCGGACGGGTGTGTCGGACTCATCGTGTATAACGGCTGGAGAGCCGAACGCACGCACACGCATGCGTGGGTGCGTGATCGGCGCGGATGTGCGCGTGCGAGGCGTGCGTGCGATGTGCGCGCGACAGGTGGGCCCGGCCGTCCGGCCGCGAAGGGGAAGAAGGGAGGGGCCGATGAGGGGTGACACGAACCGTCTGCGCGGAGGCCTCGCCCGGCTGCTCCGCCCCGCCGGGATCCTGCTCTTCTTCGTCACCGAAATACTCCTCGCCGAGGGCGGCAGCCTCTCCGCCGCCGTCGCGCTCGCCGCCACGGCCGCCGCCGGCTCCGCGCTCGTCGCCGCCTCGGTCATCAGCGCCCGCTGCGCCGTCCCCGTGCCCCGCACCCGGGTCCGTACGGCCATGCGCGACCGGGAGAAACGCACCGCGTTCCTGCCGCAGCGAGACCCTGACGCCAAGGGGCGCCGACGCCCCCGAGCCCCCGGCCGCGCCCTCCCGACGGCCGCGTAGGGGCTCACGCAGCAGCAAGCACCCCCCTCGCGGTCCGTCCTGCCGAGTTCGTATGTCTTCCCGGCACGACGAGACCCCCGGAGGGCTCACCCATGTCCGTCTTCATGTCCGCATTCGCCGGCCTGGTCGGCGCGCTGGCCGATGCGCTGCACCCGCTCTTCCAGACCGCGTCCACCGCCGCCGCCATCGTGCTGTTCACCGCGCTCGTGCGGCTCGCCGTGCACCCCCTGTCGCGGGCCGCGGCGCGCGGACAGAAAGCCCGCACCAGGCTCCAGCCGCAGATCGCCGAACTGCGCAAGAAACACGGCAAGAACCCCGAGCGCATGCAGAAGGCGCTCATGGAACTGCACAAGGAGGAGAAGGTCTCGCCGCTGTCCGGCTGCCTGCCCAGCCTGCTGCAGATGCCCGCCTTCTTCCTGCTCTACCACCTCTTCTCCAGCCAGAAGATCGGCGGCGACCCCAACGCGCTGCTCGGCCACCAGCTCTTCGACGCCCCGCTCGGCGAGCGCTGGCACGACGCCCTCGCGCACGGCGGGCCGTTCGGGGCGCAGGGCATGGTCTACCTCGGCCTGTTCGCGATCGTCGCCGTCGTGGCCACCTTCAACTTCCGGCGTACGAAGCGGCAGATGGCCGCCAACCCGGTCACCCCGACCACCGGCCCCGACGGGCAGCCGGTGCCGGGCATGGGCGCGATGACGAAGCTGATGCCGCTGATGTCCTTCGCCACCCTTTTCACCGTCTCCGTGGTACCGCTCGCCGCCGCGCTGTACGTCGTCACCAGCACCACCTGGACCGCGGTCGAGCGGGCCGTCCTCTACCGCGACATGCCCGCCACGGGCACCGCCATGGCCACCGCGGCGTAATCGGGGCGGCGAGTGTGCCGGTCCAGTGTGTGAACAGGGTCTTGCGGAGTGATCGGATGTCTTGGACGATCGGACAAGCCTGCGATGGCCGCCACCCATCCGACAGGCCCGTTCTCTATCAAGGGGAGAAAGACCGTTGAAGCTGCTTCGTGTGGGTACGGCAGGTGCGGAACGGCCGGCGCTGCTGGACCGGGACGGAACCCTGCGTGACCTGTCGGGAATCGTCACCGACATCGACAGTGCGCTGCTCGCCGACGAGTCCGCGCTCGCCCGGGTGCGGGCCGCCGCGTCCGCTCCCGGTGACCTGCCCGCGCTCGACGCCGAGGGACTGCGGCTGGGGCCGCCGCTCGCCCGGATCGGCAAGATCGTGTGCATCGGGCTGAACTACCACGACCACGCCGCCGAGACCGGTGCGGAGATTCCCACCGAGCCGATCCTGTTCTTCAAGGCGCCGGACACCGTCGTCGGGCCCGACGACACGGTGCTGGTGCCACGCGCCAGCGTCAAGACCGACTGGGAGGTCGAGCTCGCGGTCGTCATCGGGCGCACCGCCCGTTACCTGGAGTCCGCCGAGGAGGGGCTCGCGCATGTCGCCGGATACGCGACGGCGCACGACGTCTCCGAGCGCGAGTTCCAGATCGAGCGCGGCGGCACCTGGGACAAGGGTAAGAACTGCGAGACGTTCAACCCGCTGGGGCCGTGGCTGGTCACGGCGGACGAGATCGCCGACCCGCAGGCGCTGCCGTTGAAGCTCTGGGTCAACGGTGAGCTGAAGCAGGACGGCACGACGGCCGACCAGATCTTCCCGGTGGGTGAAGTGGTCCGCTACCTGAGCCACTTCATGACGCTGTACCCCGGCGATGTGATCAACACCGGGACGCCGGCGGGGGTCGCCATGGGGCAGCCCGAGCCCAAGCCGTACCTGAGGGCGGGCGACGTCGTGGAGCTGGAGATCGCGGGGCTGGGACGGCAGCGGCAGGAGCTGAAGGACGCCTGACGGCAGGGCGGTGTGCCCGCGTGGCCGCTTCGTTCTCGATCGCCGGACGGGCTTGATCCGTCCGGTGTGGGGCCGGCGGCGCGGGCCCCACACCGGCCTATCAGAGCGCTGCAAGTAAAGATCGGAGGGGTGGGGTGTCGCGTCGGCGGCGCCCCACCCCTTCCTCGCGTCATGCGCCGATCGTCGTCGCGAACACTTCCAGCGCCTCGACCACCAGGGCGTGGTCCTCCGCCTGGGGCAGGCCCGAGACCGTGACCGAGCCGATGACGCCCGCGCCCTCGACCGCGATCGGGAACGAACCGCCGTGCGCGGCGTACGTGTCCGGGTCCAGGCGCGAGGCGTCGTCGAACGTCGTCCCCTTCGCCCGGAACCGGGTTCCCACCAGGTACGAGCTCTCGCCGAACCGTTCCACGACCTTGCGCTTGCGGTCGATCCAGGCGTCGTTGTCGGCGCTCGATCCCGGCAGCGCGGCGTGGAAGAGCTGCTGTGCGCCGCGGCGGATGTCGATCGCGATCGGGGCGTGCCTCTCCCGGGCCATCGCGACGAGCAGGCCGCCGAGCGCGTAGGCGTCGTCGTAGCTGAAATGCGGCAGCGTCAGTCGGCGCTCCTGGGCGATGAGCTCGGAGATGGTCGGAGCGGTGGGGTTCATACGGGCTGCTCCTCGTTGTCGGCGGAGGCGGAGGCGGGCGGGGGTGCGGCGGGCAGGGTCACGGCGACGCCCTCGCGGGCCGAGCGGTGGGCGGCCTCCAGTACGTCCAGGGCCGCTGCGGCCTGCAGGGCGGTCACTGGATTGTCACCCCTTCCGCGCAGCGCGTCGGTGACCGCCGCGTAGTACGCGGGGTAGTCGCCCGGTCGCGTACGGATCGGGGCGCCGCCGCCCGTCAGCGGGGACTCGCCCGAACCGATCCTGCCCCACAGCGCCTCGGGCTCCTCGCCCCACGGGCCGCCGCCCGGCGTCGGACGCGCTCCCGCGCGCAGGGCGGCCTCCTGCGGGTCGAGGCCGTACTTCACATAGCCGGCGGTCGAACCGAGCACCCGGAAGCGCGGACCGAGCTGGGCCGCGGTGGCGCTGACGTACAGATGCGAGCGGACCCCGTTCGCATGGGTGATCGCGAGAAAGGTGTCGTCGTCGGCGGCGGCGCCGGGGCGGCGTACGTCGGACTCCGCGTACACCCGCACCGCCGGACCGAACAGCACGAGCGCCTGGTCGACGACATGGCTGCCCAGGTCGTACAGCAGCCCGCCGATCTCCTGCGGATCGTCCGACTCGCGCCAGCCGCCCTTCGGCTGCGGGCGCCACCGCTCGAAACGGGACTCGAAGCGCTGGACGTCACCCAGCTCGCCGTCCGTGATCAGCCGGGCGAGCGTGAGGAAGTCGTTGTCCCAGCGGCGGTTCTGGAAGACCGAGAGCAGCAGCCCGCGTTCCTCGGCGAGGGCCGCGAGCTCCCGCGCCTCGGCGGCCGAACCGGCGACCGGCTTGTCCACGACGACCGGCAGACCGGCCCCGAGCGCGGCCGTCGCGATCGGGACATGGGTCCTGTTCGGGGAGGCGATCACGATGAGATCGAGTGCGTCCGCGCGGTCCCACAGCTCCTCCGGCGACGCGGCGAACCGTACGTCCGGGAACTCGGCGCGCGCCTGCGCCCGCCGCTCCTCGTTCGACGTGACGACCGTGTCGAGCGCCAGGCCCTCGGTCGCGGCGATCAGCGGGGCGTGGAAGACGGAACCCGCCAGGCCGTAGCCGACGAGTCCGACGCGCAGCGGGGTCTCGGGCAGTCCGGACGTCTCGTGGGTCGCGATGCCAGTCATGTGGGTCACTTAAGCAACGCTGTTGCCAAAGTGCAAGCGACAGGGACAATGGTGTGGTGAACAGGAGTAATAGCGGCGCGAACCTGCCGACGCTGCGCAGTCACAATGCGGCGCTGCTGCTGGATCTGCTGCGGGTGGCGGGCGAGCCCGGTATCAGCAGGCTCGAACTCGCCGAGCGCACCGGGCTCACGCCGCAGGCCGTCAGCAAGATCACCGCCCGGCTGCGGGCCGACGGCCTGGTGACCGAGGCGGGCCACCGGGCCTCCACCGGCGGCAAGCCGCGCACCGTGCTGCGGCTGGTGCCGGACGCGGGGTACGCGGTCGGCCTGCACCTGGACCGTGACGAGCTGACGGTGGTGCTCGTCGACCTGGCCGGCGAAGTCGTCGCGAGCCACCCCGCCCCACTGGACTTCGGCGCCCCGGCGGACGAGGTGCTCACGACGGCGGCGGACGCGGTCGCGCTGGCGCGCGGCGCGGGTGCGGTGGAGGACGCGGCGGTGCGCGGCGCGGGTGCGGTTCCGGCTGTGCCGGGCGGGGGTGCGGGGGCGGCCGTGGGCCGGCCGGTGCTCGGGGTCGGCGTGGCGGTGCCGGGGCCGCTCGACCACCGGGCCGGGGTGCTGCACCGCGTCACCGGGTTCCCGCAGTGGGACGGGTATCCGCTGCGGGAGGCGCTCGCGGCGAGGACCGGGTTGCCCGTCGTCGTCGACAAGGACACCAACGCCGCCGCCCTGGGGCTCGCCCTGCGCGCGGCGGACACGGGTGACTTCGCCTATCTGCACCTGGGGACCGGGCTCGGTGCCGGGCTGGTCCTCGGCGGGGCGCTGCATCGCGGGGCCCGTACCGGGGCCGGTGAGTTCGGGCACCAGACCGTCCAGCTGGACGGTCCGGTGTGCGGCTGCGGCGGGCAAGGCTGCATCGAGGCGCTCTGTCTCGCCGCCGTCGCCCGCGGCGATGTCGCGGAGGCCGCCCGGGTCCTGGGCACCGGCGCCGCCAATCTCGTCGCGCTGCTCGACATCGACCGGGTGGTGCTCGGCGGCCGTACCGTCGCCGCCGGTCCCGAGCCGTACGTACGGGGCGTCCGCGCCGTGATCGAGGAGCGCGCCCGGTGCGGCGGTCTCGACACGCCGGTGCCGGTCACCGCCGCACGGGGAGGGGACCGGCCGGTCGCGGAGGGGGCCGCGCAACTGGTCCTGGCCCCGCTGTTCGGACGGGTCGGGAGCGCGGACGCGGGCGAGCGGGGCGCGCGACTGGGCTGATCGAGCGGTACCCGGCGACCGGCCGGCCGAACCTCCGGCATGTCGGTGCCGGTCGCCTCGCGCGTGCGTGGCAGCGTCGCCGTCCACGACCGGTGAACTCCGGCGCACAAAGGCTGGGCGGGTGCTGAGGATCTTGGCCGGACCCGTGGCGGTCGGCACGCACAGCTCCGGCGCCTTGTGGTTGTACGTGTCGGCCGCCGCTCCCCGGTCCGGCCAAGATCTTCAGCGCTCTCCCAGCCGACCGTCCCGCGAGCCGCGAAGGGTGATCCCCGCATGCCCTCCACACCACCCCCGTCCGCCACGCCCTCCCCGGCCGGCTCCGGGACCGGCCGCGCGGCCGACGCCGTATCGCCCTTCACGTCCGGCACCGCGGCGATGTACACCGCGAGTCCCGCATCCGTCCCGCTGGCCGGCGCAACATCCATCCCCGTGTCCAGCACTTCCGCGCGGCCACCCTCGCCGCCCCCGCGCTCGTCCCCGCTCCCCGGACGGACGCGGCACGGGCTGGCGCTCGGGCTGGCGGCGGCGAGCGTGGTTCCCGTCGTCCTGGGCGGCGCGTCCGCCGCACCGGCCTCCTCGGCCTCCCCGGTCTCGAAGCCCGGGGCCACCACCGCCGACCAGCAGCCCGCCTGCGGTGATCCGGCGGCGAGCGAGTTCCCGATCAGCACCCGTATCCGCAGCGGCCCGGACACCTACGCGTCCGGCGGCGGCTACGGAACCTGGTACCTGGACCTGACCAACACCACCACCGAGCCGTGCCGGGACATCCACCCGGTGCTGGTCCTCACCGACGAGGACCGGACGCTGACCTCCGACCAGATCCAGCTGAAGTTCTCCGACCTGGCCCGCCCCGAGGTGGAGCACCGGGTCGCCTGGGAGGCCACCGACCAGGACGAGCAGATCGGCGTCTTCGGCGACGACGGGGCCGACGGCGACGACGGGGCCGACGCCTTCGAGGGCTTCAGCATCCCCGCGGGCGGTACCGTCACCGTCCAGGTCAGGATGGCGTTCACCTCCGACACCAGCCCGGGACGGATCACCGCCAGGGCCGCGATCGTCCAGCGGCAGCACGGGGCGAGCGGCACGTCCGCGAAGGACGACGGGGCCTGGGTGGGTGAGTCCGACGACTACCCGTTCACCGTCGTCGAGGACAACGGCGGCGAAACCGATGAGCCCGATGAGCCCGGGGACATCGCCGGGACCGGGGACATCGACGAGCCCGGGGACGTCGGCGGAACCAAGGACACCGTCCACACCCCCCGCGACAGCCCACGCGACCCCGCGCCCGACGGAGCCCGGACCGCCGGCGGCGGTGACACTCCGCGGCCGGTCCGGCCCGGCCGGACCCCGGGGGAGGGCGACCTCCCCGAGCTGGCCGCGACCGGGTCGGGCACCGTTCCGTACGCCGGCGTCACCGTCGCCGGGTTCCTGATCGGCGGCGGGGCCATGGTGCTCTGGACCCGCCGTGCGCGCCGCCCTCGCTGCTGAGCCGACGGCGCCGCCCGCCGCTGAGCTGGTGTGCTGCGCGCGCCGCTGAGCCGCCCCGCCGTGCGTGCCGCCTGCCGCTGAGTCGACGTGCCGCCCTCGCCGCTGAACCACTGTGCCGTCGGCGCCGCCCGCCGCTGGGCCGCCCCGCCGTGCGTGCCGCCCGCCGCTGAGCCGCCCCTTCCGGCCTCCTTCCCGCCATCGGCCGTTCACGCGTGTTCATGTCCGTCTGCCACCATCGGGCCGTGGACTACCCGCACGACCAGACACCTGGCGCACCCATCCGTTCCGGCATCCCGGAGCACGGCCGCATCCCCAAGTACTACGCGGTCAAGGCTCGTGTCTCCCTCCTCATAGACGAGTTGCGTGAGGGGGGCATGCTGCCCACCGAGCGCGATCTCGCCGAGCGCTACGAGGTCTCGCGCGAGACGGTGCGCCAGGCGCTGCGCGAACTGCTGCTGGAGGGGCGGCTCGCGCGCCAGGGGCGCGGCACCGTCGTCGCGGGTCCCAAGCTGGAACAGCCGCTCTCGCTGGCGAGCTATACGGAGGGCGTACGCCGCCAGGGCCGTACCCCCGGCCGCCGCCTCATCGGTCTGGAGCGGTTCCCCTGCCCCGAGGCGCTGGCCGCCGACATCGGGGTGGCGCGCGGCGAACCGGTCTGGCACCTGGAGCGGGTGCTGCTCGCCGACGACGACCGGGTCGGCCTGGAGAGCACCTACGTCTCCGTCGCCCGCGTACCGGACCTGGACACGGCGTTCGACCCCGACTCGTCCTTCTACGCCCATCTGCGCGACCGGCTCGGGATCTCCTTCGGTGATGCGGACGAGCGGATCGAGACCGTGCTCGCGACGCCGCGCGAGGCGCTGCTCATCGGTACACCGCCCGCGCTGCCCATGCTGCTGATCCACCGGATCTCGCGGGACACGGACGGCGAGCCGCTGGAGCGCGTACGGACCCTCTTCCGCGGGGACAGGTTCTCCTTCACCGCACACCTGGGCGCGCAGGACGGACGCTGAACGACTCCGGAAACGACTCCGGAAACGACTCCGGAACGGCAGTGCCCGGCCTACTCATCGTGATAACGAGAACATAACGGGTCTAGTCCAAGCTTGGGGCCCAGTTCACCCTCCCGTTGCCGTACCGATCCGTACGGGTCACCGGCCCCGAGGAGCGTAGCCGTCGTGAGAGTCATCGTCGTAGGAGCCGGCGTGGTGGGAACCATGCACGCCTGGCAC
Source organism: Streptomyces sp. NPDC104309 (assembly GCF_055584025.1). Lineage (NCBI taxonomy): Bacteria > Bacillati > Actinomycetota > Actinomycetes > Kitasatosporales > Streptomycetaceae > Streptomyces > Streptomyces sp. NPDC104309. The sequence continues at coordinate 126,654 of NZ_JBVJMV010000016.1, forward strand.
GCAGTGAACTGCGGCCACGAGGTCGTACAGATCGAGCGCGAGAGCGAGGCGCGCGGGGCATCGCTCCGCAATTTCGGACAGATATGGGTCAGCGGCCGGGCCGGTGGCGAGGAGTTGGAGACCGCGCTGCGCGCCCGTGAGCTGTGGGAGGGCATCGGGGCCCGGGTCCCCGATCTCGGCTTCCGGGCCTGCGGCTCGCTCACCCCGCTCCGCACCGGGCTGGAGACCGCCGTGGCCGAGGCGGCCGTCGCCCGCCCCGACGCGGCGGCCCGCGGCTACAAGCTGCTCACCGCCGACGAGGCCCGCGCGGTCAACCCCGCGCTGCGCGGCGACTTCACCGCCGCCCTGTGGTGCGAGCGGGACGCCGCCGTCGAGCCGCGCACCGCCCAACTGGCGCTCAAGCGGGCGCTGTCGCAGTCCGGCCGGTATACGTACCTCGGCGGGCGCGAGGTCCGCGAGGTGGTGGGCACCGCCTCCGTCCGTGACGACCACGGCGATGTCCACACCGGTGACGCCGTGATCCTGGCCACCGGAGCCTGGCTCGGCGGACTCGTGCGCGAACTGGCCGGCCCCGATCTGCCGGTGCGCCGTGTCCGGCTCCAGATGATGCAGACCGACCCGCTCGGCGAGCAGCTCACCACCTCCGTCGCCGACGCCGACAGCTTCCGCTACTACCCGGCGTACCGGAGCGAGGCGCTGGACACCCTCGACGCCGAACAGGCGCAGGCGCCCACCGCCGCACAGCACAGGATGCAGCTCCTGATGGTCCAGCGCCGCGACGGCGGGCTGACCATCGGCGACACCCACGAGTACGAGCACCCCTTCTCCTTCGACACCGTCGAGGAGCCGTACGAGCACCTCACCGGAGTCGTCGAGTCCTTCCTCGGCCGCCCGCTGCCGAGGATCCGCCACCGCTGGGCCGGGGTCTACGCCCAGTGCACCGACACCAGCCGGGTCGTCCACCGCCAGCAGGTGCGGGACGGCGTCTGGCTGGTCACCGGTCCGGGCGGGCGCGGCATGACCTGCTCGCCCGCCATCGCCGAAACGACCGCCAACGAACTGGACTGGTGAAGAAGTTGAGCAACACCGACACGTCGAACACCACCGACAAGCTGAACCTGATCGTCCTCGACATGGCCGGCACCACTGTCGCCGACGGCGGCCTCGTCGAGCAGGCGTTCTCCGTCGCGGCCGAGCGCCTCGGCGTGGAGCCCGGCTCCGCCGACCACGCGGAGAAGCTCGACTATGTGCGCGCCACCATGGGCGAGTCCAAGATCTCCGTCTTCCGTCACCTCTTCGGCGACGAGGACAGGGCCCAGCGGGCCAACACCGCCTTCGAGGAGGCGTACGGGGAGCTGGTCGACGGCGGCCGGATCGCGCCGGTCCCCGGCGCCCGCGAGGCCATCGAAAGGCTCAGGGCCGAGGGCCGGACCGTGGTCCTGTCCACCGGCTTCGCCCGCACCACCCAGGACGCCATCCTGGCCGCGCTCGGCTGGCAGGACCTGGTCGCCCTGACCCTCTGCCCGGCCGACGCGGGCGGTCGCGGCCGTCCCTACCCCGACATGGTCCTCGCCGCGTTCCTGCGCACCGGCGCCGTCGACGACGTCCGGCAGATCGTCGTCGCGGGTGACACCTCGTACGACATGCTCAGCGGCGTGCGCTCCGGGGCCGGGATCGTCGCGGGCGTGCTCACCGGCGCCCACGACAGGGACCGGTTGACCCGTCACGGCGCCACGCAGGTGCTCGGCTCGGTCGCCGAGCTCCCGGACCTGATCGCGCGGGCGGAGGCATGACGGGCGGGGCCGACGCCGTCCGCAGCGGCATCAGGTTCGACCAGGTCAGCGTCGCGTACGGCGGGAACACCGTCCTCGACCGGCTCGATCTGACCGTCGAACCCGGCGAGGTCATGGCGCTGCTCGGGCCCTCCGGGTCCGGGAAGACCACCGCCCTGCGCGCCGTCGCCGGATTCGTCCGGCCCGCCTCCGGCCGGGTGTACCTCGGTGACCGCGACGTCACCGGCCTGCCGCCGCACAGGCGCGGCATCGGCATGGTCGTCCAGCAGTACGCCCTCTTCCCGCACATGCGGGTCCAGGACAACGTCGCCTTCGGGCTCAAGGCCCGCAAGGCGGCCAAGGCGGAGATCCCCGAGCGGGTCGCCGAGGCACTCGAACTCGTCGGCATGGCCGCCTACGCCAACCGCTACCCGCGCGAACTCTCCGGCGGCCAGCAGCAGCGCGTCGCCATCGCCCGCGCGCTGGCCATCCGCCCCGGCGTTCTCCTGCTCGACGAACCGCTCTCCGCGCTCGACGCCCAGCTGCGCTCCGGAATGCTCGCCGAACTGGCGCGACTGCACCGGGAGCTGCCGGACGTCTCCATCCTGTACGTCACCCACGACCAGGTGGAGGCGCTCACCCTCGCCGACCGGATCGCGGTCATGGACAAGGCCCGGCTGCAGGACTGCGGCACCCCGCAGGAGCTGTACCGCCGTCCGCGTACCGAGTTCACCGCGTCGTTCGTCGGCAACGCCAATCTGCTGCCGGTCACCGTCGCCGACGGCGCCGACACCGTCGAGTTCGCGGGGCGCGCGCTCGACGTACCGACCGGCGACGTGGCCGGCGGTGCCACCGCCACCCTGTGCGTCCGGCCCCATCTGGTCGGGCTCGGCGACGGGCCCAACGCGCTGAGCGGCACCATCGCCGAGGTCCAGTGGCGGGGCTCCACGCACCGGCTGTACGTCGACATCGACGGGCACCGGGTCAAGGCGGACCTCCGCGAGCTGCGTGAGACTCCGGCGCTCGGTGACCAGGTCACGCTGCACTTCGCGGCCGAGGACGCGGTCCTGCTGCCCGTGGGCGCGGCGCCGGGAACCGGGGGAGGGGCCGATGGCTAGGGTTTTCCGTTCGGATCAGGCCGGATCAGCGGGCGGGGTCCGGTGCCGTGGATCGCGAGGCGGAGGAGCGAGCAATGGCGGCGCCGTGGCGACCGACGACAATGCGGCGAGGAGCGGTGCCGGGGCACACGAGCCCGGCGTGATCCAAACGGGAGGTCCTGGCACCGCGCACCCCGTGACACCTGACATCCCGTCCGTACCGGCTGCGCGCCGGCGCGTCGCAGGCAACCGCCCGGACCCGTCCGGGACGACACCCCCGGCGGCGGGTCCGCAGACCCCGGCCCGCGACGGCCGCCGCATCCCCCGCTTCGTCTGGGCGCTGCCGCCCGTCGCCGTACTCGCGCTCGTCTTCCTCTACCCGCTGGCCCTCGTCGTCCAGCAGTCCTTCAGCCCGGACGAGGGCGGCACCTCGCTCGCCCCGTACGGCGACGTGTTCGCCTCCGAGTCGTTCCGCTCCGCGCTGACGACCACCGTCTGGCTGGCGGTCGGCTCGACCGTCGGATGCCTGGTGCTGGGCTCCGTCCTGGCCATGGTCATCGCGTTCGTGCCGTTCCCCGGCGGCAAGGCCGTCGCCAAGTTCATCGATGTCTTCCTCTCCTTCCCGTCGTTCCTGATCACGCTCGCCCTGCTGTTCATCTACGGCAGCGTCGGCATGGCCAACGGCCTCTGGACGGACGTCACCGGGGCGTCGAGCGGCCCCTTCGACTTCCTCACCACCCCGTGGGGCGTCCTGCTCGCCGAGATCACCTACTTCACCCCGTTCGTGATGCGCCCGCTGCTCGCCGCGTTCTCGCAGCTCGACAGCGCGCAGCTGGAGGTGGCGTCCTCGCTGGGCGCGAAGCCGGCCCGGATCGTGCGGCAGGTGATCCTCCCCGAGGCGCTTCCCGCGCTCGCCGCGGGCGGCAGCCTCGTCCTCGTGATGTGTCTCAACGAGTTCGGCATCGTGCTGTTCACCGGCGCGAAAGGGGTCACGACCCTGCCGATGCTCGTCTACAGCAAGGCGATCCTGGAGTCCGACTACCCGGCAGCCTGTGTCGTCGCCGTCGTCAACATCGCGATCTCCGTGGGTCTCTACAGCCTGTATCGGATGGTGAGCCGCCGTGTTGGTGCATAGCCGTACGGGGAAGTGGGCCGCCTGGGCCGTGTTCTTCGTGCTCTTCGTCCCTCTGTTCGCGGTGCCGCTGCTGGTCGTCCTGGCCGCGTCGTTCACCACCAACTGGTCCGGCGCCTTCCCCTCGGGGCCGACCACCGAGCACTACGCGGCGGCGACCGGCGGCGACTCCCTGCAGGCCCTGACCACCAGCCTGATCACCGCCGTCAGCGCCAGTCTGCTCGCCCTCACCGTGGGTTCCTGGGCCGCGCTGGCCGCCGCCTCGCTGCGCAGCCGCGGCAGGAGGTTCCTCGACGCGCTGTTCATGCTGCCGGTCGCCGTGCCGTCCGTGGTCGTGGGCCTCGCCGTGCTCGTCGCCTTCAGCAAACCGCCGATGCTGCTGAACGGGACGCGCTGGATCGTGATCCTGGCGCACACGATTCTTGTCACGGCGTTCGCCTATTCGTCGGTTTCAGCGGCAATAGTGCGTCTCGACCCGATGTACGAACAGGCGGCGGCCAGTCTCGGCGCCCGGCCCTCGTACGTCCTGTGGCGCATCAGGCTGCCGCTCCTGCTGCCGTCCCTCACGGCGGCGGCGGGACTCTGCTTCGCCCTGTCCATGGGCGAGTTGAGCGCCACGATGATGCTCTACCCGCCGGACTGGACACCGCTCCCGGTGCAGATCTTCGCGGCCACCGACCGCGGCTCGCTCTTCACCGGAGCGGCCGTCGCCGTGGTCCTGATGGGAACGACGCTGCTCGTGCTGCTCGGCGTCTCCCGGATCCGCACCAGGGCCTCGTTCCGCTGATCCGCCGACACCCCCGTACCGACTCCGGCCGGCTCCCGGCCGACTTCCAGGAGATACGACTGCCATGCGCAAGAACCACCTCACGCCCATAGCCGCCGTCACCGGCTGCCTCGCCCTCGCCGCCACCCTCTCCGCCTGCGGCGGCTCCTCGGCCGCTTCCGACGAGAAGGTCGTCACCGTCTACAGCGCCGACGGCCTGAAGGGCGAGAACGGCGACGGCTGGTACGACAAGGTCTTCAAGGACTTCGAGAAGAAGACCGGCATCAAGGTCAAGTACGTGGAGGGCGGCTCCGGCGAGATGGTGCAGCGCGCCGTCCGCGAGAAGTCCAACACCCAGGCCGATGTGCTGGTCACGCTGCCGCCGTTCATCCAGCAGGCCGACAGCAAGGGGCTTCTGGCGGCGTACGCGCCGGCCGGTTCCGACCAGGTCGACGGTGCCGACAAGGCGTCCGACTCCAAGTGGACCTCGGTCGTCAACAACTACTTCGGGTTCATCTACAACAAGAAGGAGCTGAAGTCGGCACCCACCACCTGGGAGGAGCTGCTCGACGGCAAGTTCAAGAACAAGATCCAGTACTCCACCCCCGGAGTCGCCGGTGACGGCACCGCCGTCCTCATCAAGGCCATGCACGACTTCGGCGGCAAGGAGCCGGCGATGGCGTACCTGAAGAAGCTCCAGGCCAACAACGTCGGCCCGTCCGCCTCCACCGGCAAGCTCGCCCCCAAGGTCGACAAGGGCGAACTGCTCGCCGCCAACGGCGACGTCCAGATGAACTACGCGCAGTCCAAGGACATGCCCGACCTCGGCATCTGGTTCCCCGCGAAGCAGGGCGGCAAGCCCACCACGTTCGCCCTGCCGTACGCGGCCGGCCTGGTCGACAAGGCCCCGCACAGTGCCAACGGCAAGAAGCTGCTCGACTTCCTGCTCTCCGAGCAGGCCCAGAAGGACGTCAGCGCGGTCGGCGGCGGCTTCTCCGCCCGCAAGGACGTCGAGGCCACCGACGCCAGCGCCGTCGCGCTCGCCAAGCTGATGGACGGCGTCGAGGTCTTCGAGCCCGACTGGTCGGACATCGGCACCAACCTGGACACGTACGTCGGGGCCTGGAAGTCGGCCACCGGCAGCTGACCGCGGCCCACAGGCGCATCGCGGGCAACCGGGCCTCCGGCGCATCATCACGAAAAGGTAACGGGTCTGGTCCAGGCCCCTGCTCGCACCGAGCGTTCCGGCAGTACCTGCCGGTCGCAGGGACGGCCTAAAATCGGGGACGTCGGCGCTGCACAACGCGGTGCCGCCGGCGTCCCCGCACACGGCGTACGGCAGGAGTCCCACATGGCAGAGCGCAAGCCGATCTCATCCTGGCTCACCGACATGGACGGAGTCCTGATCCACGAGGGGATACCGATCCCCGGGGCGGATGCCTTCATCAAGCGGCTGCGGGACTCGGGGCTGCCCTTCCTGGTCCTCACGAACAACTCGATCTACACCGCCCGCGATCTGCACGCCCGTCTCGACCGCATGGGTCTCGACGTGCCCGTGGAGAACATCTGGACCTCCGCCCTGGCCACCGCCCAGTTCCTGGACGACCAGCGGCCCGGCGGCACGGCGTACGTCATCGGAGAGGCCGGGCTCACCACCGCCCTGCACGACATCGGCTACGTCCTCACCGACCACGAACCCGATTACGTGGTCCTCGGCGAGACCCGTACGTACAGCTTCGAGGCGCTCACCAAGGCGATCCGGCTGATCAACGGCGGTGCCCGCTTCATCTGCACCAACCCGGACGAGACCGGCCCGTCCGCCGAGGGCCCGCTGCCCGCGACCGGGTCCGTCGCCGCCCTCATCACCAAGGCCACCGGCAAGGCCCCGTACTTCGCGGGCAAGCCCAATCCTCTGATGATGCGCACCGGGCTCAACGCGATCGGCGCCCACTCCGAGTCCAGCGCCATGATCGGTGACCGGATGGACACCGACGTGCTGGCCGGACTGGAGGCGGGGATGCAGACGTTCCTGGTCCTGACCGGTCTCACCACCGTCGCCGACATCGACAAGCACCCCTTCCGGCCGTCCCGGGTCGTCGATTCCATCGCCGACCTGGTCGACCTCATCGACATGGGCTGAGCCCGGCGGGCGCCGCCCGGAGAGGGGCGGGGGGCGATCCGGGGCGGTCCGTGAGCGCCCCGTTCCCCCGCTCCTGCGGATGCGGAAAGCCGACGCAGGCGTGAACCTTTCCTGAGGAGGTTTACGATGCGTTCCATACCACTCACGTTCTGTGCCGTCGCGGTGGTCGCGGCGACCCTGGTGCCGGCTTCCGCCGCACTGGCCGACTCCGGCACCGGCACCGGTTCCGACCCGGGGACGGGCTCCGGCAGTCGCGCCGGCCTCTCGGTGACCCCGCTCTCCGCCGCCCCGGGCGGTGAGGTGGACCTGCGGCTGGACAGCTGCGAGGGCAAGGAGGCCAAGGGCGACTCCGATGTCTTCGCCTCCGAGGCACGGTTCTCGCCCGCCACGGACGGCGGCCTCTCCGCGAAGGCCCGGATCAGCTCGGACGCCTCCCCGGGCGACTACGACATCCGGGTCGTCTGCTCGGACAGCCGCGGCACCACGATGTCCGGCAAGGTCACGGTCGCCGACCGGAACAGGCCCACGCCCCTCGCCCCGGTCCGCGCCGGAGGGGGCGGCACCGCCCTGCTCAACGAACAGACCGCCCATCAGAACGGCCCCGGCCTCGTGCAAGCGGTGATCGGCTTGGCCCTCGTCGTCGTCGCGGCCGCCGTCGTCGTGTTCCGCAGCGTGCGCCGTCGCCGCCCGGCCAAGGACTGACGTGTCCGCCCCGGACGGCCCCTCGGACCACGGCCGACTGCTCACCGGAGTGGCCTGGGCCGTCCTGCTGATGGGCCTGTGGCTCTGGGGCCGCGACATCACGGACGGCTCCGGCGCCAGTTCCGCCCCGACCACCGGCGACGTCGCCGCGGTCGGACGCCCGCTCGGCGTCCCGCTGCCCCCGCCGCACGACCCGGTCGAGGGCGCCGTGCCGAAGCGGGTCGAGATCCCGTCGCTCGGCATCGAGGCGCCCGTGATCGCCCGGGGCCTGGACAAGGACGGCGCGATCGAACCACCGTCGTTCGACACGCCCCGGACCGTCGGCTGGTACGGCGACGGCACCGAGCCCGGCGCCAAGGGCCCCGCCCTCTTCGTCGGCCACGTCGACACCGAGACCGAGCCGGCCGTCTTCTACGGACTGAGCGCGACCCGCCCCGGCGCCAAGGTCGAGGTGACCCGCGCGGACGGCACCGTCGCCGAATTCACCGTCGACGACGTCCAGGTCTTCACCCGTGAACGCTTCAACGCCGACAAGGCCTACGGCCCCCACAAGCAGGGCCGCGCGGAACTCCGTCTGATCACCTGCGGTGGCACCTACGACCGGGCATCGCGTTCCTACGACGCGAATGTGGTCGTGTCGGCCTACCTGACCGGAAGGAAGTCCGGGGGGAGCGGCGGCAACTGAGGCCGTGGGTACCTGATGGTGGCCGGGGCGGTGCTCCGGCTCGCGGGGGGCTCCGCTCCGCCGAGCTCCCCGCCGGGTGCGTAGATCGGGGCGGCGAGCGCGGACATCATCATGTCGGCCGGACCGCCGGACCGCCGGAACCCTCGGGCTCGTGCGGCGGGACGTTGTCCGTGCACAACTCGGCGCCGCGAGGATCCAGTTCAGGGCGGACCACGGGTGGAAGACGATCACCATGGCGCAGTTGAGGAGCTTGCCCGCGGGGAGCGAGAAGACGCTCTTCCAGCACTGCTTGAGGATCGTCTCGTACGTTCCCCGCGACCAGCGCAGCTGCTGGGCGAAGAAGTCCGTCCACGCGGCCGGGCCCTCGCCGACGGCCAGTACGTTTCGGCTGCGCGGGTATCCCGAGCCGAATGGTCGGTAAAGGGTCGTCGCTGTGCTGCCGGACGCCTGTCGGCGTCGACCGCTGCATCCCCCAACTGTGTTATGCATCGGGCCTGTTGGAGCTGATGACCCCTGGACGGGTTGTCCGACCCCGGTCCCGATCGCGAGGGTGAAACAGGTGGGTTACCAGTCATACGTGCGATTTACAGAACCCTTGCGGCGGGGGCGCACGAGGGCGCACGGGGAGGGGTCTTCGAGCCTCTGAGTGACGAAATCGTGACCGTGTGTCAGCTGCGGCCTGGTCGCATGCGGGATGCGCGTCGACCGCGCGTCGATAGCGTGGCGGTCGCGCGGTGCTTGCGCGGCGCCTGCGAAGGCGGCGATGCGGGGTCCGTTTCGGAAACGAACAAGACCCCCTCACGCGTGGTGAGGGGGTCTTGACTCTGCGTGCGCCGCCAGGGACTCGAACCCCGGACCCGCTGATTAAGAGTCAGCTGCTCTAACCAACTGAGCTAGCGGCGCCTGCTGACCTGGAGAACTCTACCCGAAGGTGGGGCGTGCTCCTGACCATTTCCAGCCCCTCACGGCCTGTCGGATGGTCGTTTTTTCCCTTCTATCCGTCAAAATGCATTATGTCAGGAGAGTTGAGACACTGACGCCCGTGCACATGCGCCCAAAGATCTTGACGAGTGCGGAGGGGAATCGCATGACTGTGCCGGCTTTCGAGGAGTACGTGCCCGCCATCGACTGCGCCTGTGCGGGGTGCGCCGCGCAACGGCGAACCGCCGCAGGCGCCTTGCCCGTGCGGTACGGAGGCCATCCGGCCGCACATGGCGCGCGCCGTGCGCTGGTGCTGGTCACCGCGGCCGGAGTGGTGCTGAGCACCGGCGCGGCCGAGGCGGTGAGCGGGCCGGGCGACCGGGCGGCGGAGGCGACCGGAGCCGCCCGGCCGGACGAGACGACGGCGTCGACGGCTCCGGCGGACCCGGTGGACCCGGCCGACGAGGGCGATCCGCTCGCCCCGGCCGACGGGGATCCGGACAGCCCGCAGGGCGTGCCCGGACCGCTGGAGGGCGCGGGGGCCTCGGGCCCGCCCTCGTCCACGGGCACCACGCTGCCCAGGACCACCAGGACCGCGATCATCAACCGCGCGAAGAAGTGGGTGGCCGCGCAGGTTCCGTACAGCATGAACAAGTACTGGTCCGACGGATACCGGCAGGACTGCTCCGGCTATGTGTCGATGGCCTGGAACCTGCCCGGCAACGAGTGGACCGGCAGCCTCGCCAAGTCCGGGCAGCGGATCACGCGGGAGGAACTGCAGCCGGGCGACATCCTGCTCTTCCACAATCCGGCAGACCCCGGGAAGGGCTCGCACGTCACGATCTTCGGCGGCTGGACCGACTACACGCACACCCACTACACGGCGTACGAGCAGACGAAGCCGCACACCCGCAAGCAGACGACACCCATGGCGTACTGGACCAACTCCGGCAAGTACATCCCCTACCGGTACAAGGGTCTCAGCAGTGGGAGCGGCAGCGGAGGCAGCAGCCCGTCGTCGTCGACGGAGTTCCCGGGCGCCGGGAAGTTCGGCCCCGGAGCGAGCAACGAGTACGTCACCCGGCTCGGGAAGATGCTCGTGGACCGGGGCGGCAAGCGTTTCTACAAGGTCGGTCCCAGCCCGGCCTGGGGCGACGCCGACCGACTCGCGACCCAGGCCTTCCAGAAGGCCCAGGGCTGGAAGGGCAAGGAGGCGGACGGCATCCCCGGCCCCGATACCTGGCGGCTGCTGGTCGACGGGGCCGGTCGCGACGTCCCCGCCGGAAGTGGAAACGGTCAGGGGGGTTCGAACTCTGATCCGGCGTTCCCCGGGCGGGGCTATTTCCGGCCCGGTCAGTCCAACAGCCATGTCGACAGGCTCGGCAAGCAGTTGGTGAAGAAGGGATACGGCACGTACTACCGGTCGGGACCGGGGCCCCGCTGGACCGAGGCGGACCGGCGCAATGTCGAGGCCTTCCAGCGGGCCCAGGGCTGGCGGGGCGGAGCGGCCGACGGCTACCCCGGTCCGGAGACCTGGCGGCGACTCTTCGCGTGACACGACGGCGGACATGACGGAGGCGGGAATGGGATCCACGGTGTCGGACAGCTCCGGAACCCCGGAGAACGGGAGGGGACGGGAAGAGGGGCAGGAGCAGGAGCAGGAGCAGGAGCAGGAGCAGGAACGGGAGCAGGCGCGGGTGCCCGCTCCGGTGCGCGCGCCGCTGCGGGGGCGGGGTCCGGACCGGGCGCCGGCGGGCGGCGGCCGGGATGGAGGTACGGCTCCGCTTCCGGCGGGGGCCGACGGGGGATCCGCGGGGAAGCCTGCCTTCGCTCCGGGGGCCGATGCGCGTCCGGACGGGGAAGCGGCTCCGGTGCCGGGAGCCGACGGGGGCCCGGATACGGCGCCGGGGCCGGTTCCGGGGGTCGGTGCGGGGCCGGGTACGGCTCCGGCGGCGGAGACGGCTCCCGTCCGGGCGGCCGGTGCGGGCCCGGCGCCGGGTTCCGCCCCGGATTTCGCCCCGGGTTCCGCCCCGGATTTCGCCCCGGGCGAGGAGGCGGGGACTGGTCCGGACTCCGTGGTCGACCTCGTGCTGGATCTGGTACCGGGGAAGGCCGTGGGCTCCGCAACGCTCGGCGCGACCTCGACCGCCGTATTCGTCCCGGCCGCGGGCACTGCCCCTGTCCCGGTCGTGGGCACCGCACCCGTCCTGGCCCCGTACATCGCCCCCGTCCCGGCCGCGGCTTCGGGGAGCGTGACCGTCGAGGACCCGGTGCCGGGCCCCGTGCCCGTACCGGCCTTGGCCGGGCATCGCGCCGGGCCCGGTTCCGACGCCCCGTTCCCGTCCCCCTCCTCCCGGCACCGGGCGGCCCCCGACACCGTCTTTGGCTCCCTCCCCGTCGCCGGGGGCGACGGGGCCGCGCGGTCCGGCGGCAGTTCGGGGGGCGCCGGGCGGCATCACGCCGTCATCGCCGGTGAGCGGACCGTGCCCATCCCTGTGCACCTGCTCTTCCGCGAGGATTCCGCACACACCGACGCCGCCGCGCTCCCCGCCGGTGTGCTGTCGAGGGGAGCCGGCGGCGGGGGAGCGACGGCGCGGGTGCGTCGACCGCCCGCGCCGAGGGGGCCGCAGGTGCGGCCGTCGACCAGGCCGGCGCCGGTCGGCGATCCCCGGCTGGCCGAGCGGCCGGGGCCCGCGCTGCCCGGCTGGGTCGCGCTGCTCGCCGCACTGGCCGGGATCGCCGCCGGGTTCGCCGTCCTCTGGTGGGTCGGCGCGCTGCCCGCCGCCGCGCCGGACCGGCTCGGGATCGGCTCGCGTCCGTACGACGGCATCGGCATCGGTGCCTGGGCGGCGCTCGCCGCGCTGGTCACGGTGGTGCTCTTCGCGCTCGGCGGTCTGAGCCGCGGACGGGTCGGGTACGCCTGGGTGCTGACGCTCTTCGGCGAGTACCGGGGAAGTGTGCGCCGGACCGGACTGATGTGGATCAGCCCCTTGTTGCTGCGCCGCCGGGTCGACGTACGTCTGCGGCACTGGCGCAGCGAACCGCTCCCCGCGGTGGACGCCAACGGTACGGCGCTGCGCGTCGTCGTCCTCGTCGTGTGGCGGATCAGGGACACCGTACGGGCGACGCTCGGGGTCGCCGACCACGAGGCGTATCTGCGCGAACAGGTCGAGGCGGCGATGGCCCGGGTCCTCTCGCAACTGCCCGCCGACGCGTTCCACGAGGACGCGCACACCCTGCGCAACGCGGAGGCGGTCGGTGACGCGCTGACCCGGATGCTCAAGGCGGACTGCGAACCCGTCGGCATCGAGGTGTACTCGGCCCAGCCGACCGGCATCGAGTACGCGCCCGAGGTCGCCGCGGCCATGCAACGGCGCCGGATCGCCGCCATCGACGCCAAGCACCGTGACAGCGTGCTGACTTCGGTGGTCGACGCGGTGGACGACACCGTCAACCGGCTGACCGCAAGGGGGATCGTGGAGCTGGACGACTACGAACGGAAGTCACTGGTCAAGGACTTGACGGTGGCTTTCTACACCGGACGCAGTGGCGGGGAGGGGGCCTGAGGGCCCCGGAGGGACGCTCCGGCGTCGAAGCGGAATCCAACCCCCATTGGTCTGGACATGTTCATATCCCGTCAATAATCTAAGGCTTGGTCTAGACCGCAACACGCGCGCAGCAGGGCTCATGGAACCTCCCCCACGTTCTTGAGGAGCGACAGCAATGCGTAAAAGGGCAAGCGCGGCCATAGTCGGCCTGGCGGTGGCGGCCGTCTCGATGTTCGCGACGAGCGGCGCCGGCAGCCACGGCTACACCGACAACCCCATCAGCCGCCAGAAGCTCTGTGCCAACGGCACGGTGACGGGCTGCGGCAACATCCAGTGGGAGCCGCAGAGCGTCGAGGGTCCCAAGGGCTTCCCGGCGGCAGGTCCGGCCGACGGCAAGATCTGCTCCGGCGGTCACTCCGAGTTCGCCCAGCTCGACGACCCGCGCGGCGGCAGTTGGCCCGCCACCAACGTCACAGCCGGGCAGGGCTTCAGCTTCCGCTGGCAGTTCACCGCACGCCACGCCACGACGGACTTCCGCTACTACATCACCAAGGACGGCTGGGACCCCACCAAGCCGCTCACCAGGGCCGACCTGGAGCCGCAGCCCTTCATGACGGTGCCGTACGGCGGCCAGCAGCCCCCGGCGACCCTGACCCAGCAGGGCACCATCCCCACCCAGAAGACCGGGAAGCACATCATCCTGAGCGTCTGGAACATCGCTGACACGGCCAACGCGTTCTACGCCTGCTCCGATGTGCAGTTCTGACGCGTAGTCACCTGCTGCCCGCTGTGCGGGCGCCGTGGGGCGCGGACGCCGTCGCGGAGTCCGTACAGCGACCATGGAGCGGCCGGTGGTCCGGACCGGGACGCGAGGACGCCTCCTTCGTCATCACCGGGCCCGCCGCCCCCGGCGCCGCCGCACGGGCCGCGCCCCTGGCGGTTCCGCCGTCGGCGGACGGTGTGAACCGCACCCCGGGTGATGCTGGACAACACCCCCGATTCCCGCACCCGGTCGAGCGGGGCGGCCCCACCCGGGCCGCCCCGCCCGGCTCGACCCACCCGGGCGCTGCCGCTGACCGGGACCGGCGGGTGCTGTGACCGGAAAGGTGCACCGGCTCGCGACGCCCGGCACGGCACCTCGCCGCGTTGTCGCCTCACCCGAGTGTGTCCGGCACGAGGGCGATCCTCCGGCTTGCGACGCACCGCACCGGACGCCGCGAGCTTCCCGGCAGACCTTTCCGGCCACAGCACCAGGCGCACCGGTTGCCCCGGCACCGCGCCCCCGATGCGAACGAAAGCCTCTAACTCGTCAGGGCCAGTTCGTCCGGGGTCGCCGGATCGGTGCGCCGCCGCAGCAGCGTCACGGTCAGCACCGCACCCGCCAGCAGCAGTGCGGTCCCCGCCACCGAGGCGTACTGCATGCTGTGCACGAAGGCCTCCCGCCCGATCGAGATCAGTGAGCCGTCCCCCGTGGCCACGGCGCCCGCCAGCGTCTTGCGGGCGACCTCCGGCGCCGAGCCCGGCATGTCCGCCGTGTAGACCGCCGTGGCCACCGCACCCAGCAGGGCCATGCCCATCGCACCGCCGAACTCCTGCCCGGTCTCCAGCAGCGAGGCCGCCGAACTGGCCCTCGCGGGCGGGGCGGTGGACAGCGCCAGGTCCGAGACGAGTGCCATCACGGTGACGATGCCGCAGCTCATCACGGCGCAGCCGCCCAGCAGCAGCCACAGCGAGTCCGTACCGGTCAGGGCGAGGACGGAGAAACCGGCGGCGGCGATCACGAAACCGGCGCAGATGACGCGCGCACGGTCGGTCCGCTGGGCGATCGCCGTGGCCGTCGGGGCCGCGGCCCCCACCGCCAGGGACGGGGCCAGGCTCCACAGCGCGGCCTCCATCGTGCCCATGCCGAGCACCGACTGCAGATACTGCGTGGTGAAGAACGAGGAGCCCATCATGGCGAAGGCGGCCAGCGCGTTCAGCCCGATGCCCGCCGCGAAGCCGCGGTCACGGAACAGTTCCCGGCTGATCATCGCGTCGCCGCGACCGCGCTGACGGCGGACGAAGAACCACCCGACGAGGAGCCCGGCGGCGATGAGCAGCCCGCGCGGCACGTCGAACCCGTGGGCGGCACTCTCCTTGACGCCGTAGATGACGGGCAGCACGGCGCCCATCGACAGCGGCACGCTCAGGAAGTCGAACCGGCCGGGGTTCGGGTCCTTGAACTCCGGGACCAGCATCGGCACCAGGACCAGCAGCAGCACCATCGCCGGCACATTGATCAGAAAGACCGAGCCCCACCAGAAGTGCTCCAGCATGACCCCGCTGAGCACCGAGCCGAGCGCGATCCCGCCGGCCATGGCGCCCGACCAGATGCCGATCGCCCGGCCGCGCTGTCGCTCGTCGCGGAACATGTTCCGCACGAGCCCCATCGTCGACGGCATCAGTGTCGCACCGCCGATCCCGAGCAGGGCGCGGGCCGCGATCAGCATCTCGGGGCTGGTGGAGTACGCGGCGGCGACGGACGCGGCACTGAACGCGAACGCGCCGAGGAGCAGCAGCCTGCGGCGGCCGATCCGGTCGCCGAGCGAGCCCATCGTGATGAGCAGACCGGCCAGGGCGAAGGCGTACACATCGAAGATCCAGAGCTGTTGGGTGGCGCTGGGCGCGAGGTCCCGGTCGATGGACGGGATCGCGAAGAAGAGGACGGAGATGTCCATCGAGACGAGGAGGAGGGGCAGCAGGAGGACCACGAAGGCGGTCCATTCCCGGCGACCGGCGAGGTCGCCGGGCGCGGCGGTGGTGCTCGTAGCGTTCGGCATGCCTGGAAATATACGAGTGTGTAATACGGTTGTCTAGTACGACCGTGTAAGACGTTCGTCCATCTCATCGGGCGGCAAAAAACGCACTGGGCGGTTCACGTGTGTACGTGAACCGCCCAGTGCGTTGTCTGTGCGCCGCCAGGGACTCGAACCCCGGACCCGCTGATTAAGAGTCAGCTGCTCTAACCAACTGAGCTAGCGGCGCCTGCTGACTCGAAAATAATACCTGCTCCCGAGGGGTGCTGATAACACTGGGAACGAATTGGGGCAGGAGTGAACGAACCAAACGAACCGGGTCGGGATCGGCCGGACCGGATCGAGTCCCGGACAACCCTCAGAGCGCCAGCGACAGGAGCACGGGCGCCGCCCGGCGGTTGAGCGTGTCCGCCGCCGCGCGCAGGCGATGCGCGTCCTCGATCGGGAGCGACAGTGCCAGGCACCCCGCCGACGAACCGGCCGTCAGCGGCACCGCCGCGCACACCGTGCCGACCGCGTACTCCTGGAGGTCGAGCACCGGGACCGTGGTCGGCTGGCTGTCCAGCTTGGAGAAGAGCACCTTCTCGTTGGTGATCGTCCGCGAGGTGAGCCGGGCCGTCTTGTGGCGCGAGAGGTGGTCGCGACGGCCGTTCCGGTCGAGCTGGGCCAGCAGGCACTTGCCGACCGCCGAGGCGTGCGCGGAGGAACGGAAGTCCACCCACTCGTTCACCGCGGGGGTGCGGGGACCGTCGGCGTACTGCGTGACGCGGATCTCGCCGTCGACGTACCGGCTGATGTAGACCGCCGCGCCGACCGAATCGCGCAGCTGTGTCAGTGTCTGCTGGAGCTTGGTCTCCAGTGCCTGCCTGCGGGCCGCGCCGGACCCCAGGAGCAGCAGCGAGGAGCCGATGACATAGGCGCCGTCGGTGATCTGCTCGACGTACCCCTCGCGGCGCAGCGTCAGCAGCAGGGAGGTGAGATGCCCGAGCGGCAGCCCCGTCTCCCGGGAGATCTGGGCGTCCGTCACGCCGTTGCCGTGCTTGGAGACCGTTTCGAGCACACGAAGGGCATATTGCACCGAATGGAACGGTGCGGTCGGTTCGGGCTTCAACGTCACGGTTTCCCCCCACCAGGTTGTGACCGCAAGCTATGTCCTCACGATAGTCGCCAAGGGCGCGTTCCGGGGTGGGTGTTGGTGACTCAACGGTGCGCCCCGGCTCCAGGAGCTGAGGCGCATCCGTATGGCATATGCCAGGGTCAATGACATTCGGTGAGTGGCGAGGTCACAGCACCGCGGCCAGGAAATCGCGCGTACGTTCGTGCGCAGGATCGGTGAAGATTTTTTCCGGCGGACCCGACTCGACCACGCGTCCGGCATCGAACATCAGTACCGTCTCCGAGACGTCCCGGGCGAAGTTCATCTCGTGGGTCACACAGAGCATGGTGATGTCGGTGTTCCTGGCGATGTCGCTCAGCAGCTCCAGCACGCCGGCCACCAGCTCCGGGTCGAGCGCGGACGTCACCTCGTCCAGCAGGAGGATCTCCGGCCGCATCGCCAGCGCGCGGGCGATCGCCACCCGCTGCTGCTGTCCGCCGGAGAGCTGGGAGGGGTGTGCGTCGATCTTTCCCGAGAGCCCCACCAGATCGAGCAGCTCGCGGGCACGGGCCTCCGCCTCGTCGCGGTCCATGCCCAGCACGCTGACCGGGGCCTCGGTGATGTTCTGCAGCACCTTCATGTTGGGGAAGAGGTTGAACTGCTGGAAGACCATGCCGATCTTCTTCCGGGCCGCGCGCAGATGCTTCTCGGTCGCCGGCCTCAGCGAACCGTCGGGCGCCTGGACGTGGGACAGCGGGGCGCCGTCCACCCAGATGACTCCGTCGCTGACCTTCTCCAGCGTCATCAGCAGCCGCAGGATGGTGGTCTTGCCCGAGCCGCTGGGCCCGATCAGGGTGACGTGCTCGCCGCGCCGCACGGAGAAGTCCAGGCCGTCGAGGACGACATGGTCCCCGTACCGCTTCACGACGTGGTCGAAGCGGACCAGCGGATGGCCGGTCCCCGGCACGGCGGAGACCGGTGCGACGTCCTCCGGGGCCCGGACCGCCGTCTTCTGCAGGGGGAAGGGGTCAGTGGCCAAGGCGCTTCTCCAGCTTTCTCATCAACAGTGAGGTGGGGTAGCTCGCGACCAGGAAGATCAGGGCCGCGAGCGTGAATGCCTCTGTGTAGTACCCGAAGTGCTCGGCCCCGTACTGCCGGGCCTCGAAGACCATTTCCTGCACCGTGATCACGGCGAGGAACGGGGTCTCCTTGAACATCGCGATCGCGTAGTTGCCGAGGGCGGGCAGCACATTGCGCACCGCCTGCGGCAGGATCACGGCCTGCCAGGTCCGCCGGGGGCTGAGCGAGAGCGCCCGGCAGGCCTCCCACTGGCCCTTCGGCACGCCGTCGATCCCGGCGCGGTACACCTCGGAGGTGTACGTGGCGTAGTGGACGCCCAGCACCACGATGCCGGTCACCAGCGGCTCCACCGAGGCGAACAGGGTTGCGGCGCCGACGAGCTGGACGAGCAGCGGGGTGGACCGGATGAACTCCATCACGACCCGCACCGGTACCGTCACGAACCGGCTCGGGGCCCGTCCGGCGACCGCGATGGCGAGCCCGAGGACCGCGGCGACGAACGTGCCGAGCACGGTCGCGAGCAGGGTGACCTCGAAACCGCGCAGGAGCAGGGGCAGGACGTCCGCGGCGGCGTTCCGGTCGAAGCCGTTCACCGGGCACCTCCGGTCGCCGACGCGGCGGCTTCCGTGGCGCTGCGGCTGCGCAGCAGCGAGCCCGCGCCGGTCGCCAGGCCGAGCCGCCGCTTGGCGCCGCGCTCCAGCAGGTTCATGAGCAGGGTCAGCGCGTAGGCCAGGACGAAGTAGACGACCAGCAGGGTCAGATACGCGGTGAGCGTCTCACCGGTGCGGTCGCGCAGCTGCTGGACCACGGTCATCAGGTCGGCCGCGGAGATCAGCCACAGCAGCGGGGTGCACTTCAGCAGCTGGATCAGCAGATTGGTGAAGGACGGGATCATCTGCACCCAGGCCTGCGGAAGGATCACCTTCCGCATCCGGTGCAGCGGCGTCATGTTCAGCGCGACGGCCGCCTCGTACTGGGCGCGCGGCACGGAGTTGATCGCGCCGCGTACCACCTCGGCCCCGTACGCGCCGTAGTTGAGACCGAAGGCGACGACACCGCAGAGCAGCGGTGTCAGTTCGTACCCCGTCAGTGTCGGCATCGCGTAGTAGAGCCAGAACAGCTGGACGTAGAGCGAGGTGCCGCGGAAGAACTCCACGACCACGCGGGACACACCGCGCACCACCAGCAGTCGGCTGACCGACATCAGACCGAGGGCGAACGACAGGAGCAGGGCGGCCAGCGCGCCCAGGACGGTGGCTTCGAGAGTCACCCGCAGTCCCGAGCGCAACTGCGGCAGATCGTCGAAGAAGGCGGAGAAGAAATCACTCATGCGGTGCGGTCCGTCCCCGTCAGCCCTTGCACAGATCGGCCGTCTTCAGGGTGGTCGGCGGGAGCTCGGTGGCCCCGAAGCCGTACTCCTGGAGCAGGCCCACATAGCGTGACTTGTCCGAGACGATCTTCTTCAGCTCGCGGTTGAAGGCGTCCCGCAGGTCCTCGTTGCCCTTGCGGAAGACGGCGCCGCCGGGGCTGTACTGCTTCTTGCCGTCGAGTTCCGGCAGGAAGGGTTCGGTGACCTCGGTGTCGGGATTCGTCTTCGCCAGCCAGCGCAGCGAGATGCCGGTGAGCAGGAACGCGTCGATCCGGCCGCCCTTGACCGCGTCCGCGCCGTCCTGCGGCTTCTGCAGTGTCTTGATCCTGTCCTTGGGAATGCCCGCGCCCTCGGCGTACTTGCCTTCGACGGCGCCCGACATCACGCCGACGCTGATCCCGGCGGCCTTCGCCGACGCCAGGTCGGTGACCTTCTTCGGGTTGCCCTTCTTCACCATCAGCGCGGTGGGCGAGATGAACTCGGGCTCGGAGAAAAGGGCGTTGGCGCAGCGCTCCGGCGTGATCGCCATGCCGGCGCTGACCACGTCGTACTTGCCCGCCTGAAGTCCCGGGATCAGGCCGTCCCACTCGGAGAGGGTGGGCTTCAGCGCGTCGACGCCGAGCGCCTTGAAGATCTCCCGGTGCAGGGTGGGCGCCTCGCCCTTGAGCTGCCGGCCCTGCAGATAGCCGTACGGGGCCTCATTGGCGTACGCGACCCGGACGAAGCCCTGCTTGCGGAGCTTGTCGAGCGCCCCCGCGCCGTCCGCGGAACCGGCGTCCGTCTTGCTGCACGCGGAGAGCAGGCCGGGGACGACGAGCAGGCCACCCACGGCTGCCGATCGGTTGAGGAAGCCCCGGCGGGACAGGTTGGGGAAGTCAGCCATGGTTCGTGATCTCCTGGAGCGGGCGAACGGTCCGGACAGGGGGAGCGCCTGCCCGATCCCGTGCGTCTATGCAGAAAGACGACGCCTGTGATCGAACGGTGGCCGGAAGGTGACCTTCCCGTGTCCGTTCGAGGGCGGAGTGCGACGGCCGGTGTGCGGTGCGTACATCCTTGCCGGTAAAGGTTCATGACGATCCGTCATGCGGGGATGTCCGTCATGGAGGGGCGAAACGGGCGGCGGACCGGACCGGTTGAGCTCACTCGTTCCGGTCCCGCACGGGAACGTACCCGCGCTGCTTGTCCACCACGTTCGGCAACGGCTCACCGGCCGCCCAGAGTTCGTACATCTCCACGAACTGCTCGCCCAGCCGGTCCCGCCAGCCCGCCGTGTCGCCGCTCATGTGCGGCGACACGATCAGATCCGGTACGTCCCAGAGCGGGCTGTGCGGCTCCAGCGGCTCTCGCTCGAACACATCGAGCGCCGCGCCCGCGATCCAGCGCTTGCGCAGCGCGGCGGCCAGATCGTCCTCCACGACCAATGGTCCGCGCCCCACGTTGATGAAGCGGGCCGAGGGCTGCATCAGCCCGAAGAACCGCGCGTCGAACATGGCGCGGGTCGACTCCGTCAGCGGCGCCGCGCAGATCACCCAGTCGGCCATGGAGGCCAGCCGGTCCAGCTCCGCCACCCCGTGGATGGTGCGCCGCGCCCTGCGTCCCACGAGCGCCACCTGGATGCCGAGGGCGATCAGCATCCTGGTGATCTCCCGTCCGATCGGGCCCGCCCCGACGACCACCGCACGGCTGCCCGCGACCTGGACGCTCTCCCTGTGGCGCCACAGCCGCCGCTGCTGGAGCTCCAGTGTGCGGGGGAGGTCCTTGGCGAACGCCAGCACCAGGCCCGTCACGTACTCGGCGATCGGCCGCTCGAAGATGCCCCGCGCGTTGGTCACCACCGTGTCGGACGCGGTCAGCTCCGGGCAGAGCAGCCGGTCCACGCCCGCGCTCGCCGTATGCACCCATACCGGGCGCCGCCCGTCACCGGGCCAGGCGGCCCGTACCGCGTCGGAGGTGAAGTCCCACACCAGCAGGACGTCGGCTGCCGGAAGCCGTGCGGCGAGTCCGGCCTCGTCCGTGTATCGGATGTCGGCCCTGCCGGTCAGCCGGCCGAGACGCGGCGACGGGTCGGTGTCCAGGACGAGCAGGGTGGGCTCTGACATGAGGGACGGTCGCTCCGCTGCCTCTGGGATGTGCGGATTGACCACGCTCGCAGCCGCGCCCGTCTTCGTCAACAGCTCACAGGGGGAGCGGCGACGGATGGGGGAATACTGGGAGAGACGGGCGAAAACGGTCATGGGTGGGTGCGCTGCTCCCGCCCCGTCCAGGCACCGCAGGAACAGAAGGGGTGGACATGACGACCCTCGGCTTTCTCTACCCGGGCCACTTCGCGGAGGACGACTTCCCGCGGATGGAGATCCTGCTCGACGCCGTCAGGCTGGTCGTGAACCACACCGACGTCGACGAGGACAATTACGGGGCCGACGCGCTGATGCGGACCGGTACGCCCGAACGGCTGGCCGCCGGGGTGGCGGAGCTGCAGCGCGCCGGTGTCGAGTCCGTCGTCTGGGTGAGCGGCGGCGGCAGCTTCCTGTACGGCTGGGAGGGCGCCCATGAACAGACCGCCGCCCTGGCCAGAGCGGCCGGGGTGCCCGCATCCAGCACTTCCTTCGCCTTCGTCCACGCGGTACGGGAACTGGAGGCCGCCCGTGTGGCGGTCGCCGCGACCTATCCCGAGCCCGTCGCCGAGCTGTTCACCGCCTTCCTGCACTCCGCGGGCGTCGAGGTGACCGCCACCCGTGCCGCCGGTCTCGCCTCCGCCGCCGAGGCCGCCGCCTGGGGCCTGGACGAGGTGAAGGACCTCGTCACGGCCGCGGACCGGCCGGAGGCGGACGTGATGCTGCTGCCCGACACCGCCCTGCACACCGTCGCGCACGTGGCGGAGCTGGAGCGGCTGCTCGGCAAACCGGTCCTCACCGGGAACCAGGTGTCGGTGCGGGAGGGGCTGCGGCTGGCGGACCGCCGGTCCTGGTCCCCGAGGCTCGGCAGGATCTTCGCCGAGCGCGAGGCGCCCCCGGCCCCGGTGGCCGCCTGGGGCACCGGCCGGGAGCGTGCGCACAGCGGAAGGAAGGGGTGGCCCGGAAAGCAGACCCACTCCGGCTGGTGAGCCGGGGTGGTCGGCGGTCGGCGGTGCGGGGAGGCGGAACAGGAGAACGGGGGAACAAGGGAGTGGGGAATAAACGGAGTCCACCTCCTGTTCTGCTCTTCCGGACCTACGAGCCGGACGTAGGCGCATCACCGGAGAGGCCAGGACGTGGACGAGATTCGAGGCGACGAGATCCGTGGCAAGGCGGAGGGAACGGCCACCGTTCCGCTCTCCGTGCTGGACCTGGTGACCGTGGGCCAGGGCCGCACCGCCACCCAGGCGCTGCGCACCGGCGTGGACATCGCGCAGCTCGCCGAGCGCCGGGGTTACCACCGCTACTGGGTCGCCGAACACCACTCCATGCCCGGCGTCGCCTCCTCCTCACCGGCCGTGATCCTGGCCCACCTCGCCGCCCGCACCGAGCGCATCAGGCTCGGCTCGGGCGGCGTGATGCTGCCGAACCACGCACCGCTCGTCATCGCCGAGCAGTTCGGCACCCTTGAGGCCATGGCGCCCGGCCGCATCGACCTCGGCCTCGGCCGCGCTCCCGGCACCGACGGCGCCACGGCAGCCGCCCTGCGCCGGTCGGACCGCCTCAACGAGGGCGCCGACGACTTCCCGCAGCAGCTCGCCGAACTGACCCGGTTCCTGGACGACGACTTCCCCGACGGCCACCCCTACTCCCGTATCCACGCGGTCCCCGGCCCGGTCCAGGCCACGGCCGAGGGCGGCGTCCAGTCCGCGGCCCGCCCGCCGATCTGGCTGCTCGGCTCCTCCGGCTTCAGCGCCCGGCTGGCCGGTGTGCTCGGCCTGCCGTTCGCCTTCGCCCACCACTTCTCGGCGCAGAACACGGTGCCGGCCCTCGATCTGTACCGGGAGTCGTTCCGGCCGTCCGCGGCGCTCGACGCCCCGTACGCCCTGATCGGCGTTTCGGCGCTGGCCGCCGACGACGCGCGCGAGGCCCGCCGTCAGGTGCTCTCCGGAGCGCTGTCCATGGTCCGCCTGCGCACCGGCCGCCCCGGCCTGGTCCCGACACCCGAGGAGGCGGAGGCGTACGCCTTCAGCCCGATGGAGCGGGAGTTCGTCGACAGCTGGCTGGCCAACATCGTCCACGGCACGGCGGACGAGGTCCGCACGGGCCTCGACGACCTGGCCAAGCGCACCGGCGCCGACGAACTGATGATCACCGCCAACGCCCACGGCGGCGAGGCCCGGCTGCGCAGCTACGAGCTGATCGCGGACGCGTACGGGCTGCCGGCGGCCTGACCCGGGCAACCGGTGTTCCTGACCTCCCCCGGTGTTCCGGACCCCGGGGGAGGGCCGGAACACCGGTTTCAGACCTTCAGCCCGCCGCTGCCGATCAGCTCGGCGATCCGCTCCGGCGCCACCGCCCGTGAGTACAGCCAGCCCTGCCCGGTGTCGCAGCCGATCCGTCGCAGCCGTTCGGCCTGGCCCGCCGTCTCCACGCACTCCGCGGTGACGGTCAGGCCCAGGCGGTGCGCCAGGTGCACCATCGCCTCGACGATCGTCTCGTCGGCCGGGCTCGGGTGGGCACCGTCCTCGTAGCGGAAGCCGCGCACGAACGAACCGTCCAGCTTCAGCACGGAGACCGGCAGCCGGCTCAGATAGGCGAGGTTCGAGTAGCCGGTCCCGAAGTCGTCGATGGCGATGCGTACGCCCATGTCGCTGAGCGACTGGAGGGCCTGCAGCGGGCGGCCCGCCGAGCCCATCACCGCCGACTCGGTCAGCTCCAGCTGCAGCAGCCCGGGATCGAGGCCGGTCTCGGCGAGGATCTCCGCGACATCGGTGACGAGGTCGGAGTCCCAGACCTGCCGCACGGCGACGTTGACGCTGATGAACAGCGGCGGCTCGGCGGGGTGATCGAGCTGCCAGCGCCGGGCCTGGCGGCAGGCGGACCGCAGCACCCACCGGCCGAGCTGGACGATCGAGCCGTCCTCCTCGGCGATGGCGACGAACCGATTCGGCGAGAGCATGCCGAACTGCGGGTGGTTCCAGCGGACCAGGGCCTCCACACCGCGTACGACTCCGTCGGCCATCCCGACCAGCGGCTGGTACTCGATGGTGAACTCGCCGCGCTCGACGGCGGGCCGCAGATTGGAGGAGAGCGTCTGCCGGGTCATCCGGTGGGCGTTGCGCTCCGGGTCGAAGACCGTCCAGCGGGACTTGCCGTCCGCCTTCGCCCAGTACAGCGTGGTGTCGGCGGCCTGCATCAGGCCGGTCGCCGAGGTGCCGGCCATGGCTCGCTCCACCACCCCGATCGAGGCGGAGACGGAGAGCCGCTGCCCGGCCAGGTCGAAGGGCTTCTCCAGCGCGGCCAGGACCGTGCGGGCCAGGTCGGTGAGCTGCTGTGTCCCGGTGGAGTCCTCGACCAGGATGGCGAACTCGTCGCCGCCCAGGCGCGCCACGAGATGGGCACCGGGGCGGTGCGGGCCGTCCTGGGCCGCGCAGTCGGTGAGCCGTGCGGCGACGGCGGCGAGCAGCCGGTCGCCGATCCGGTGGCCCATCGTGTCGTTGACGGCCTTGAAACCGTCCAGATCGAGGTAGCAGAGCCCGATCCGGCGGTGCCCGGTGACACCGTCGTCCCGGCCGTCCTGGTGCCGGGGGGTCTCCAGGACGGCCGAGAGCCGTTCGAAGAACAGCGTCCGGTTGGGCAGCCGGGTCACCGGATCGTGCATCTGGAGGTGGCGCAGCCGCTTCTGCAGCTCACGCCGGTCGCTGACGTCCGCGACGGAGAGGAGCACCCGGCCGGGCCCGGAGCCACCGGCCCGGCCGGCCTCCGGTTCGGGCATCGGTACGACGGTGATCTCGGCCCACAGCGAGCGTCCGTCGGGGTGCTTGAGCCTGCGGGTGCAGCGGAACCGTGAGCGCCGCCCGTGCAGCACCTCGCGGTACGCGTGCCAGGTGCGGCCGTCCGCGACGAGGTCGAGCAGATCGGCCGCCGACTGCGCGGTCAGTGCCGTGGGGGAGTTGCCGAGGAGGCCGCCGAGAGCGTCATTGGCGGCGACGACCAGGCCCTCGTGGTTGACGACGGCCATCGGGAGCGTGGCGGCCCGGAAGGCGGCCCGGTAGCCGTGCGGCTCGGATCGCTGGGCCCCGGCAGGGGGCCACAAAGTGTGACACTCCGTGACCGACGGTCCTGCGGAGTGGGGGTGTGTGCCCGCCGCGGGCCTCGGCCCTTCGGAGGTTCCGCTCACCGTTCGCTCCCGCCGTGCAGTTCTGTCCTGAACAGGTGTGGCCGGACTGGCCCACCGCGCGGAACGCCGCTGTCGGAGGCGGAATCCACGCGGGAAAGCCTGGTGAAGCATAGAGGCTGGTACGTCGGCCGTTCCAGCGCCCGCCCCCTCCACGCCCCGCGTTCGCCCCGCATGGGCCAGTCCCGCGCCGATCTGGTTTGCCCATGACTGGTCGTTCCTGAGTGGTTCCGTTCTTTCGCGATCTTCCAGTGATTGATTGTGACTGTCCGTGAGGGTGAACGCCGTGGCCGGCTGCTGACTCGACTGGGGCAGCTCAACAGGACGAAAGCCTCGAACCGTCACAGGGTGGGTGCGTGACCGCAGCCCGCGCCCGGAGGTAGATGTGCCGCGTCAGCACAGGACCGGGGGAGTGGAGAGGCCGAGCCTGCGCGGCGTGGCCGCGGCCGTGACCTCTCTCCTGGCCCTCGCGGCCACCTCCCTCGTCGCCGGGCCGGCCGTGGCCGCCATCGGCGAAGCGGGTCCGTGCGCGCTGCCCCGCACCGAGGCGCATCATTCACTCGGCCTGGGGGACTGGAACGACGCCTACCCCCGCCCCGTCCGCTCCCTCGACGCGGTCATGGTCTTCCTCTCCTTTCCCGACCACCGCCCCACCGCCACCCCGAAGGAACTCACCGCGGACTACTTCCCCGCCACCACCCAGTTCTTCCAGCGCGCCTCGTACGGGAAGTTCACCCTGCGCCCGCACCCGCTGAAGCAGTGGATCCAGATGCCCGAGGCCTCCGACTGGTACGGCATACAGCGCGACTGGAACAACGAGAGGCGCAGTGCCTATCTGCGCGATGCCATCGCGACGGCCGACCCGAAGGTCGATTTCTCCCGGTACGACATCGTCTACCTGGTCGCCGACCCGGACGCCCCGGGGGTCGACTCCGACGCCACCAAGGTCGTCAACTTCGATCAGCCGCTGCGCGCGGACGGTACGGAGATCCGGCGCCTCGTCACCGTCTTCGAACGGCACCCGCCGGACCACAACGTGCTGGCCCACGAGACCGGCCACGTCTTCGACCTGCCGGACCTCTACCACCGGCCGTCCGACGGCAAGGGCGACTGGGACACCTATGTCGGTGACTGGGACGTGATGGGCAGCCAGTTCGGTCTCGCACCGGACTTCCTCGGCTGGCACAAGTGGAAGCTGGGCTGGCTGGACCGCAGACAGGTGGTCTGCGTCCAGCGCAGCCGGGACATCACCCTGGAGCCGATCGCCGCCGCGCCCGCACCCGGCGGCTCCCTCGGCACCCGGCTCGCGGTGATCAGGACCGGTGAGGGCAGCGCCGTGGCCATCGAGGCGCGCGGCGCCACCGGCAACGACCGGACGACCTGCACCGAAGGCGTCCTGCTCTACCGGGTGCGGAACGGAACCCCGTCCGGCGGTGGCCCGGTCGAGGTACTCGACACCCACCCCACCACCGACGCCTGCTGGGACCGGTCCGTCTACGCCCCGCTCGCCGACGCCCCGCTGCAGGTCGGCGAGACGTACAGCATCCCCGGCGCGCACGCCAGGATCGAAGTCGCCGACCGGACGCCGTCGGGTGCCTGGACGGTCCGGATCACCACGGGAACATAGGTGTCCGCGATCACGAAGAAGCCCCCTCGCTTCCGCGAGGGGGCTTCTTCCGTCTGTGCGCCGCCAGGGACTCGAACCCCGGACCCGCTGATTAAGAGTCAGCTGCTCTAACCAACTGAGCTAGCGGCGCCTGCTGACGTCGTAGACATTAGCATCCTGATCGGCGGGAGGAAAAATCGGATTCCGAGCCGCCGGCGAGAGCGTCGACCGGGTCACCCGGACGCAGGCCCAGAGCAGTACGTCCGGACCCGGCAGCCAGGGGCCGCGGGTGTCGGGGGCGACCACCCAGCGGGGTCCGGGGGCGGCGGACGCGCAGGTCAGGGGCGGGACGGTCACCGCGTCCCCGGTGCCGTGGCAGAGCAGTGGCGGGACCTTGGCCTCGCCGCCGTCCCGCTCCCGCGGGTCCGCGGCGGCGCGCGGTTCGAGGCCGCCGCCCCACTCCTCCCAGTCGAGCAGCGACGGCAGCCGCTGGGCGGTGCCGGGGGAGGCGAAGAGCAGCATCCGTCCGCGATGCGTGGCGACGGGCCCGGAGCCGGGCCCGTCGGCCCACAGGTGTTCCAGCATCCGGCGGCCGAAGAGGGTGGGCACGTTCACCACGTCGAAGGCCGATCCGCACGGCAGCACCCCCGGGGAGGTGGGGTGGGCCTCCCACTGGGCCAGCGTGCTGCGCGGATAGGCCGTGGCGCCGGCGAGCCAGGCGGCGCCGGCCGCCGTGACCTGGGCAGTCTGGCTCGCGGTCCGGTCCCGCAGGAGGGCGAAGACGTCGGAGCCGTGCTGGGGGGCGTCGCCGGTGTGCAGGGTCGTTTCGTCTGGCAGCCATGCGCTCATGCAGGCATGTCTACCGGGAGTGATCAAGTGGATTCCGAGAGTTGCCGGAAACCGGGACAGGTGAGGGTGCAAAGGAGTATCTTGCGCGCGGGCATATGCCAGTGGTGGTACCCGGAGTCACGGCCGGGTGGAGCGAGGGCCCGGACGGCCCCGGTTGCGGTGGCGGGCCGGGACGGGGCGGGGCGGCGGACCCGATGGCATCGGTACGGCGCTCGGGCCGGTGCCGGTGCCGGGCCCAAGGGGGAGGTCAGGGTGCGGAGCCGCCCAGCAGGCTCCGGCCGAACTCCACCATCTTCTTGGCATAGTCCTCGGTCCACTCCGCGCGCTGCGCGATGTCCGCGGTCGTCAGCCGGTCGAACCGGCGCGGATCGGCGAGCTGAGCGGCCGCGAGCGCCTGGAACTCGACCGCCCGGTCGGTCGCGGCGCGGAACGCCAGGGTCAGCTCGGTGGCGCGGGTCAGCAGCTCCTGCGGATCGTCCATCGACTCCAGGTCGAAGAAGTGCTCGGGATCGGCGACCGACGCCGACGGCTCGAAGAGCAGGGGCGCGGGTCGCAGCCGCTGCTGCTCGTTCCGCTCGGGTTGTGCCATGTGGTGTTTCCTCCTTCGGTGGGCCCGACGGCCACCCTCCATTGTCCAACGTCCCGCAAGCGGCCGTCCGGCGTTCCGCGAACGGCCGCCCTCACGCCTGCCACCGCACCCGGTGTTCCGCCAGATGCGCCATCACCGCGTGGTTCGCCTCCCAGCCGTCCGGGAATTTCACCGTGACCCCCAACTGCACGGGCTCCGTCGACGGGTGCTCGTCCAGGAGCTCCGCGACGCCCGCCCGGCACACCACGACGCAGGCGTGCCGGTGGCGCGAGGCCAGTACGCACAGCCGGCCCGTCTCCAGATGGAACGCCGTGGCGTCCGGGCGGCCGGAGAGCGGGTGCAGGACCACCGTCACATCGAACTCGCGGCCCTGGAGCCGGTTCGCCGTGTCCACCGCCACGCCCGTCACCCCCAGCTCCGCGAGCGCCGCCCGTACCGCCGCCGCCTGATCGCGGTGGGCGGTGCCGACCGCGACCCGGTCCGCCGTCACCGGGGCCGGCTCGGGGGAACGCTCGCTCGTCGCCGCGCCGCCCCGGTCCAGCAGCCGGCGGACGACCAGCGCCACCGCCCGTACCGCCTCCGGGTCGGTGCGCGGGGTGTGCCGGGCCGGGAGCTCCAGCAGGCCCCAGCCGGACTTTGCGGCCTCGTCCAGCACCCGGTCCGGTGCCGAGCCGTCGGACGCGACGCCGAACGACAGCCGCCGGTCCCCGTGGTCCGTACCGCTGCGGAACGGGGTGTACGGGTAGAACGCGTCCGAGACCAGCGGCGCGGCGGAGGCCGGCAGCCGCCACGAGACCGGCAGCCGGTGCTGCGGCAGCCGGGGATTGTGCGCGAGCAGCGTGGAGACCGCGCTCGCGGACGGGTCGTACGACAGCCCCGCCCACTGGTCCGCGCCCACGATCGAGAACGGGTCCAACTGGCCCGGGTCGCCGACGAACAGCGCCCGTTCGAAGAGTCCCGCGACGGCCAGCAGGGCGTCCGAACGCATCTGGTACGCCTCGTCGACGATCGCGTGCCCCCACGGCTCGACGTTCTTCACGTGCGCCCACTTGGCGGCCGTCGAGATGACGACGTCGAGTCCGGTGAGGTCCGACGCCTTGGCCGACTTCCGTACGTTGGCCAGGCCGTCCAGCACTTTGTCGTACGGGTCGGTGTCATTGCTGTGCAGCCGGCCGACCGGCAGTCCCGGGTCCTTCTCGGCCAGCCGCACCACCAGGTCGTCGACCTGGGCGTTGGTCTGCGCCACCACCATCAACGGGTGCCCGGCCGACGCGAGTTCGAGAGCGGCACGCACCACGAGCGTCGACTTGCCCGCGCCCGGCGGGGAGTCCACCACGATGCCGCGCGACGTGCCGCTCAAGGTGTCGGCGAGGATCGCGTCGGTCGCCCGCGCGGCCTGCGCGCCCGGGTCGAATACGGCCGTCACAGAAGGTCCTCCGCGGTCACGGGATCGGGATGCTCGGCACGCTCCGCGGCCGCGCCCGGCGGTCCGCCGTGCGTCCACGGCGTCTGCTCCGGGTCCGGCAGCTTCGGGCCGCCGCGCTGATCGTGCTCGAACAGCGTCCAGGAGATCCGGTCACCCGGCTCGGGCACCGAACCCGGGGCCGGTTCCTTGCTTCTGCCCATCCGGTCGGTGATGCGCAGCACCAGCGGAGGCGGGCCGTCGTCCTCCGGTTCCGCGGCGAATCCCACGAACTCGGCGGTCTGCGGCCTGCCTTCGAGCGAGCGGTACACCTTGGTGCGCTCGCCGAGATGCGGGCGCTCGTCCGTGCGGACCGTGACCAGCGGACGCGGGGACGGGCGCTTCGACTCGCTGTACGCCATCACCACCTCCGTCACCTCGCCGACGAACGCCTCACCGGCCAGCCGCCGTCCGGCCAGCACCAGCGGATCGTCCAAGGCCTCCTGCGCCTCCAGCTGGGCCTGCGCCGTCTCGCGCGAGGCCAGCTTCTGCGCCGCCGTCACCGCGTCGTCCCGGCGCGGCTGCGGCGGCTCACCGGAACGCACCCGGTCCCGGTGCCCGGTGAACGACCAGCGGTCCCGCGTCCAGCGGTCCTCGGCCCTGGTCCCCTCGGGCAGCTCCCTCAGCAGATCGAGCCCCCGCCACACCGCATCCCACGTCGGCCGCATCACCCCGGCCAGCAGCGCCCTGATCTCCCGCTCGGCGGCGGTCAGTTCGCCGAGCCGGGCATCGGCGGCGAGGCCGTCCTCGGCCGCCGCGAGCGAGGTGCGCGCCCGGTCGTACTTCTCGATGGCGGGCGCCAGCAGCCGGTTGTCGAACGCCGGGTCCGTGGCCGGGCCGGCCGGCGGGCACAGCAGCTGTCCTGCGCCGTCCCGGTCCAGCTCCGCACTGAGTGCGGCCCGCGCCCCGGACTCGCCCGCCGGGGCGTCGATCCAGGCCAGCAACGCGCCCAGATGCTGATCCTCCAGACTGCTCTGCCCGGTCGCCCAGTGACGGTTCAGCAGATCCGTCGTGGCGAGCAGCAGGGAGGAGCCCGGCACCCTGGCCCGCTCCCCGTAATGCGTCAGCCAGCGGCCCAGCAGCGGGACGCGGGCGGGCGCCGGGTAAGGGGCCTCGGGATCGTCCTCCGCCGTGCGCCGGAACCGCATCGAGCGGCCGAGCAGCCGTACGAAGTCGATGCCCGCCCGGCTCGGCACGATCAACTGCGGTGCGTCCGCACACAGTTCGACCTCGACCTTGACCTTCTTCCCGGTCTCCGGATCGGTCTCGCTCCGCTCGGCGGGCTCGATGACGTCCTCGTACGCCTCGATGTGCGGCAGCACCGCCTCGGCCAGCTCGGCGAGGAACGCGAACCGCAGATCCCGGTCGCGCGGCTGCGCGACCGCCAGCAGCCGGGGCGCCTCCCGGTCGGTCCCGACGAGCGCGCCCAGTGGGGCGCCCGCCTCACCGGCGGTGGTCAGTGGCACCAGGACGAGCGGCCGGTCGGTGAGATGGCGGTGCAGGACCGTCGTCATCGGCTGTGCCCGGCCGCTCTCCACGGCCTCCAGCCGGGCCAGGGTGCTGATCAGCGACATGCCGGACCGCCCGCCAGGGCCTCGGCACGCAGCGCCGCCGCCCGCCGCAGGGCCGCGACCGTCGGATCGGCCGGGTCGCCCTCCTTGCCCGCGGCGGCGGCCAGCACCGCACCCACCGTGGTCAGCCCGCCGAGCTCGCCCCGCACACTGCGCCCCAGTGTCTCCACCGCACCGGCCGCGCGGGACTTCGCCCGGCAGTGGAAGGCCAGTTCACAGGCGGACAGGCACTCCGGGGCGTAGGCCGCGCCGACCGACTCGACCGCCGCGTCCAGCTGCTGCCGGGGGCACTCCGGGTCGAAGGTGGCGCCCTCGGGCAGGGCCGCCGCGATGTCCTCGATCCGGGTCAGCCTGGTCAGCTGACGCCGGGTGACCGCACGCTGCTTGCGTACGTCGACGACCGAAGCGGTGGGCAGATTGGAGAAGTCCTTCGGGCAGACCAGCAGGACCCGGTGGCCGACCTCGGCGCCCTCGGTCAGCTCCGCGATCCGCTCCAGAGCCAGTACGTAGACGGCGGACTGCCGGGCCGCCGCGCCGACCTTCGCGGCATCGGCGGAACCGTCGATCATGGGGAAGGACTTGATCTCGATGACCGTCCAGGTGCCGTCGGGGTGCACCGCCACCGCGTCCGGCTCCAGGTAGGCCGGGGAGCCGGCCACCTCCAGGGCCAGCATCGGGTGGTCCAGCAGCGCCCAGCCGCCCGACTCGGTCGCCTCCCGCAGCGCGAGGGCCGTACGCGCCGCGCGGCCCTCGGGACCGGCCGCGGTCAGATCGGGGACCAGCACCTCGTGCGGGGGCGCGCCGTCGCCGAGACGCTCGTGCAGCAGCCGCATCAGCTCCGTACCGCCGTCGGCCTTGACCTTGGCCTCGAAGGCGTTGCCCCGGACGAGAGCGAACTGGGACTGGCCGAAGGGGGCCGGCGAACCGAGCGCGGCGGCCAGCGCGGCCTTGTCCACTCCCGCGCCGTCCAGCAGGGCGCGGCGCCGGCAGCCGGGGTTGGCGGCCAGGGCCGCCAGTGCGCGGGCGTCCAGCGGCCGGGCCGCGACGGCCGGGCCCCGCAGCTCAGCGAGCCGCTGCCGGAGCGTCGTCCTGCGCTGGTCGCGCGTCTGCGGGGGCTGCGGTGTCGGCCCGGGACGCGCGGCCGTCCGAGGCGTCTGCGTCGGCCGCTGCCGGGGCGTCGGTGGAATCTGCGGAGGTGGTCCGCTGGCCAGGGATTCGCTCACCCGCCGAAGTCTCGCATCCGGCACTGACAACCGGGGACTTCGTGGTCGCGACGAGCCTCGGGAAGCGGGCTTCGAGCCGGTCCCTGATCCGGTCCGCGAGACGCATCACCGGTCCGGCCAGCAGGGCTCCGACGCCCATCACGGCGACGCCCGCGACCGCGTCGAGGAAGTAGTGGTTGGCCGTGCCCATCACGACGAACGTGGTGACCAGGGGGTACGCGATGCCCGCGGCCCGTACGAGCGGGTGGCGGCCGTGGCGCCACAGCAGGATCCCGCACCAGAGCGCCCAGCCGACGTGCAGGCTCGGCATCGCCGCGTACTGGTTCGTCATCCCGCCCATGCCGCGCGGGGCGCTCGCCTCGGTTCCCCACCACCCGTACGAGCTGTACTGCGCCATCGTGTCGACGAATCCGTGACTGGCGTGCAGCAGCCGGGGCGGGCAGGTCGGCAGCAGGGTGAAGCCGATCAGGCCGAGCAGTGTGGAGGTCATCAGCCAGGTGCGGGCCCTGCGGTACAGGGCCGCGCGGTGGCGGAAGAGCCAGATCAGGACGGCCGGGGTGACCAGGTAGTGCAGGGACGCGTAGGCGAAGTCGGCGGGTATGCCTATCGAGGAGTGCGCGGTGAGCAGCCGGTTGAGCGGGTGCTCGAAGTTGATGTGGAGCGTCTTCTCCAGGTGCAGGATGCGCAGACCGTGGTCGACGGCCGTGGACACGTCGCCGCGCGCCACCAGCCGGCCCGCCGAGTAGGCTGCGTACACCAGGGCCAGCAGCGGCAGCTCGGTCCACCAACGGGGCCGTGGGCGCGTTATGGGCGCGGTGCTGGCATGCTGCATCCGGAAGCTCTCCATCATGTGTTAATGCGACCGACAGCGGGCGTTCAACCGTACGGTGCGGGCCGGCCGCGATTCCCCCGGGGGTCCCTGTCGGGTACCCCGTGCGTGTACGGACATTTCCGTTGGTTTTCTCCGCCGGAGATCTCCGTGCAGAGAGGGACGCCGGTTCGGCCCCGGAGGTTGCCTCGCGTGCGCGTGCGCGATGATGGGAAAACCGGACGATCCGTTCTGTCCCGATCGCCGGCCTCAGATCTCAGTTTCAGGGAGAGCCGTCATGGCACCGCGTATCCTGCTCGCCCGGCACGGCCAGACGGAATGGTCCGTCAGGGGCAATCACACCGGCAGGACGGACATTCCGCTGCTCGACACCGGCCGTGCGGGCGCCAAGCTCCTCGGCGAGCGGCTGCACCGCGGACCGTGGGCGGACCTGCCGGGCCTCGAAGTCCGCACCAGCCCGCTGCTGCGGGCGAGGGAGACCTGTGAGATCGCGGGCTTCGCGGACCGGGCCGAGCCGTGGGACGCGCTCATGGAGTGGGACTACGGGGCGTACGAGGGGATGACTCCGGCAGAGATCAAGGCGATCCGTCCCGGCTGGTTCATCTGGCGTGACGGGGTGCCGGAGGGGGAGACCCTGGCCGAGCTGTCCGGCCGCGCCGACGAGATCGTCGACTGGGCCCGCTCGGCCGACCGCGACGTCCTGGTCTTCGCCCACGGGCACATCCTGCGGGCGCTGGGAGCGCGGTGGCTCGGCGAGGACGTGTCGTTCGCGGCGCGCATCCGGCTCGATCCGACGTCGCTCTCGGTGCTGGGATGGGCCTACGGGGCGCCCGCGCTGGAGCGCTGGAACGACACGGGCCACCTGGACCGGTGACCCGGCCGTTCCGGGAGCGGCCCCGCTCGCCGGACGGGCTTGTAGCCCTGCGTCCCTGACCAGGGGCAGGAGTTCCGTGTCCGGGCGGCTGACGGGTCCGGTTCGCCGGCCCAGCCGGGTTTCGGCGCGCGGGACGTCGGCCGGGGCTCGCCGTCCGCCGCGGGCGGGCGCGACGCGCCCGCCGGAGCCTCTACCCGGCCGGCTCCGCGACCTCCGCGTACCGCTCCATGAACCCCCGTACCTCCACCGCACCCCGCTGTGGCGCCAGCACCGCCGTCGCGTCCGCCAGCATCGCCCGGATACGGGACGACTGGACGCGGTCCAGCAGGTCCAGCACCTGATGGCCCGCCGTCGCCGCCTCCGCGACCCGGCCGGCCCGTGCGAGGTCCGTGGTCAGTTCGGCCCGGTACAGCGCCAGGTTCCGGGTGAAGTGCGGGTCCTGGAGCCGCGTCGCGCGCAGTGCGTGGCGGGCCGCCCGCGACCAGTCGCCCAGTGCCGACCAGCACTGGGCCTCCAGCATCTCCAGCTCCGCCTCCCGGAAGAAGGTCATCCACTCCGGATCGGCGTCGCAGGGCCCGCGCCCGAACGCGGTGTGCGCGCGGCCGATCGCCCGTTCGCAGCCCGTACGGTCCCCGAGCCCTGCCCGGCCCCCCGCCTCCCGCAGCGCGAGCAGGGCCAGCAGCCGCGGCGAGCCGAGCGGCTGTGCCGCCCGCTGCCCGGCCTCGGCCGCGCGTACGGACTCACGGGGCCGTCCCGTGTCCCTGGCCAGGAACGACGTATTGCAGAACGCATGCGCCTCCAGCGCCGCGTCGCCCGCCACCCGCGCGGTGGCGAGCGCCTCCGCGTAGTGCGAGCGGGCGTCCTCGAACCGGCCCGAGTCATGGGCCAGCCAGCCCACCGAGATGGCCAGTTCGCCCGCTCCCGCATGCAGCCGGTCGGCGGTGGAACGCTTGGTGGCGGTCCCGGAGTCGAGCAGCGCGTACGCCGCCCGCAGCGGCCGGGACGCCCTGCGGTACAGGCCGTCACCGCCGTGCCGGTCGTCGAGCAGCCGGATCTGCCGTACCGCCTTCTCGACGGCGCTCACCTCGGCCTCGCCGACGCGGCGTGGGTCGGGCAGGGTGGCGGCGGCGGAGGGGCCGTCCAGGCCGAGACCCAGGGTCGCGGCCGCCATCGCGGTGGTGCCGCTCGTCATGAATACGCGACGCAGCACGTCGCTCTCCTCGTCGGTGTCGCTGTGGAGCGCTGGGGGCGGTGGGGTTTCGGCAGTGGCCCGCGCACCTCGGCCGCGTACGGTTTCGCGCGCTGAGAAGCCCAGGTCCGCCAGGGTCGTCCCGGGGAACATGTGCAGGAAGACCCGCTCGTACGCGTAGTTGGGGCAGCGGATCTCGCCGGACTCCACGCGTCCGATGTACCGGGCGTCGCACGCGACCTGCTCGCCGATCTCGCGGGCGGACCTGCGTACCGCGGCAGCGAACTCCCCGGCGGAGCGCGGGCCGCGCAGCCGCCGGAAGGCGAGGTTGGGAACTGCCCCTGTCGACACCATGGGCTAGGACCTCTCTTCTGCAGCCGGGGTTCCTGCTTCCGGTGTCCCGGCGGAGCAAGAACGTACCGGCTGTGACGCGTCGCACACTCAGCGATTACGTACAAAAGGGATATATCGTCCACGATCCGCCATGAACTGCCACCCTTTGCGGCGGCGTGGCACCGTAGCCCTTGACGCCGTCGGCGCGTTGGTCCACGCGGAGACGGAATCGGCTCCGCCCGGCGATGAGAGGAGAGGTCCCTTGTTGCATCTCGGCACGGAGACCGGCTCACGGACGACCGCGACGACCCCGGCCGCAACGGGTGCCACGGCGCCCGCCGCCCTCACGGAGGACCACGGCGCCGAGCCCTGCGACCTGGTGACGGTCCCGGCCCGCCAGGGACTGGAGGCCGTGGACATCCTGCGCCGCGGTGCCGACCAGGAGGCCGTCGGCCCGGTCCTGCACGACGGCGCCTGCGACACCCTCGGCTTCCTGGTGCCGCCCGGTACCGCCGAGGCCTGGGACGTACCGGGCAGCGCCTGTACGCAGACCGACGGCCGCGGGCTGCGCGTCCCCGCCGAACCGCCCGTCACCGGCAGCGGCTGGCTGCTGCCGCCCGGGGAGGACGCCCCGGTCACCGACCCGGGCGCGCTGCGGGCCGCGCTCGACCAGGCGGCCCGGCTGATCGAGGCGGCCGACAGCTGCCGCTGACCACCGCCTCCCCGCCCGCGCGCCCATGGCCGACCGCGGACTTCCTGCCGGCGCGCCCATAATGGGCCGGTGGCCGGATTCCCCGGCACGGCCGGTTCCGTGAACGGGCCCGGAGCGATGAGCAGTGAGCAGGCACGAGCAGCAGTGGCACGTCGAGGAACGCCGGACGGCGGCGCGGGCGCCCGCAAGCGGTCCGACCGCAGGGCCGACGCCAGGACCGAACGCGTGGGCGGGCGCAGGGCCGAGCCCCTCGCCGAACCCGTGGACGGCGGTCTCGCCGAGCTGGTGCCCGACCGGGAGCGCCCGCACGCCTGGACGCTGACGCTCGACGGCGCCCCCCAGTCCCATGTGGACCTCGACGACCCCACGTATCTGTCCTTCGAGTACCAGCGCAGGATCGGCCACATCGCCGACCTCGTCGCACCCCCCGGGCAGCCTCTGCACGTCGTGCACCTGGGCGGCGGCGCCTTCACGCTCGCCCGCTACATCGCCGCGACCCGCCCCCGCTCCACCCAGCAGATCGTCGAGGTGGACGCCGCGCTCGTCCAACTGGTCCGCCGGGAGCTGCCGTTGGACCCGCAGGCCAGGATCCGGGTCCGGTCCACCGATGCCCGCGCCGGGCTCGGGAAGATCCAGGACGGCTGGGCGGACCTCGTCATCGCGGACGTGTTCAGCGGGGCCCGCACCCCCGCCCACCTCACCAGCACCGAGTTCCTCGCCGAGGTGCGCCGGGTCCTGAAACCCGGCGGGAGTTACGTGGCCAACCTCGCGGACGGGCCGCCGCTGACCCATCTCCGCGGCCAGATCGCCACCGCGGCCACGGTCTTCCCCGAACTGGCGCTCGCCGCCGACCCGACCGTCTGGCGCGGCCGCCGCTTCGGCAACGCCGTGCTGCTCGCCTCGGACCTGGCGCTGAAGGTCGCGGAGCTGACCCGCCGGGTCGCGACCGATCCGCACCCCGGACGCGTCGAACACGGGCGGGCGCTCGCCGACTTCACCGGCGGCGCGGCGGCGGTGAGGGACGCGGAGGCCAGACCGTCACCGGCGCCGCCGCCGTCGGCGTTCGGCTAGGTCCTGTCCTGTCGATCTTCGTGGATCAGCCCGGGGTGTCTGGTGCGGTGCATCGCAAGGCGGAGGATCGTCCTCGTACTGGACGTACTTGGGCGACTCCGACAACGCGGCGAGGTGCCGTGCCAGGCGTTCCGGGCCCGCGAAGATCGGCAGGACAGGGCCTAAGGGCTGTCACACGTCATCCCTGGCGGGCGCGCGACGACAGCTACGGCACCTCGCCGCGTTGTCGGAACATCCCCTCGACATCGTCCGCCGGGTCGCGGAGTCCACCGGCGGCGATGTGCGGATCGGCCGTTCGGCGCTCGGTGGCACGGAGGTGCGCGACTGGATCGGCCTCGACGGGCAGCGGCCGGAGCGGGACCGGCGCGGCCACCGGGTGCGGCGGCGTCGCCGTGCGATCCGCCGGAAGGCAGTGCTCCGATTCCGCTCCGGCGCAGGTCCGAACCTTTGACCAGCACCGATGCGTTCCTTAAGGGAGCCCTGAGAACGCCAACTCGGTTCCGAAGGGCGCCATGTGCCGGATTCGCTGCCGCTGGCGTGCTCCGAACCCCCACCCCGGCAGGACAGAGGCAGGCACGCGATGGGCACCAGTACGCACCGGCGCACGGCGAGCACCGGGACCAAGGCGATCGGCGCGTACAAGTAACCGCCCGACGTCCATGGACCAACACCCACTCCGCGCATCCCGGCCGGCCCCCACATCCCCACCTCCGGCCGGGGTGCGCGCCCCCTCTCTTTGACGCCTGGACCTTGTGGTGCCCGGACCTTTTGGTGCCCGGACGAAGCCCGACGGCCCCGCTACTCCGCCCGGTTCACCGCCGACAGCACGGCCTGGATCGACGCGGTGAGGACGGACGTGTCCTGGCCCGCCCCCCAGCGCCGCTCCCCGCCGGTGCCGACCCGGCACTCCGCGTACGCCATCGCCGGGCTGCCCCGCCCCGTCGACGTCGCGTGCTCGGTGAAGTCGAGGATGTCCACCTCGATGCCGGCCGCCGCCAGCGCACGGGTGAACGCCGACACCGGACCATTGCCGGTGCCCTCGTAGTCGCCCTCCCGGTCGCCCACCCGCAGCGTGCAGACGAACCGGTGCTCACCGGCCGGGTTCCGGTCGGTGGACCAGGAGGTCAGAGCCACGTTCCCGTCCTGTCCGGGGACCAGGTACGCCGCCTCGAACAGCTCCCACAGATCCTTCGGCGTGGCCTCCAGGCCGCTGTCGTCGGTCGCGGTCTGCACCGTACGGGAGAAGTCCGTGCGCATCCCGGCCGGCAGGTTCACCCCGTAGTTGCTCTGCAGCAGATGGGCGATGCCGCCCTTCCCCGACTGGCTGTTGACCCGGATGACCGCCTCGTACGTACGCCCCACGTCCGCCGGGTCGATCGGCAGATACGGCACCGACCACCGGTCCGAGCCGCTGCGCGCGTGATGGGCGAAGCCCTTGCTGATGGCGTCCTGGTGGGTGCCGGAGAACGCGGTGTGGACGAGATCGCCGCCGTAGGGGTGGCGGGGCGGCACCGGCAGCCGGTTGCAGTGCTCGACCGTGCGGCGGATCTCGTCGATGTCGGAGAAGTCGATCATCGGGTCGACGCCCTGGGCGTGCAGGTTGAGGGCCAGGTTGACCAGGTCGACGTTGCCGGTGCGCTCCCCGTTGCCGAACAGACAGCCCTCCACGCGCTGTGCGCCCGCCAGGACGGCCAGTTCGGCGCACGCGGTGCCGGTGCCGCGGTCGTTGTGCGGATGGACGGAGAGGATCACCGCGTCGCGCCGCTCCAGATGACGGTGCATGTACTCGATCTGGTCCGCGTACACATTCGGCGTGGCGATCTCCACCGTGGCGGGCAGGTTGTGGATGACCGGCCGGTCCGGGGAGGCGTCCCACAGCTCGGTGAGGCCGTTGCAGAGCTCCAGGACGAAGTCCGGCTCGGTGAGGACGAAGACCTCGGGGGAGAACTCGAACCGGATGTCCGCCGCGGGCCGCGCCCGCGCCAGCCGCTCCATCCGCGTCGCCGACTCGCGCACCACGCCGTGCACCTCGGCACGGCTGCGGCCGAGCACGACATCGCGCCAGACGGGGGCGGTCGGGATGTACAGATGGACCACTGCGCGGTCCATCCCCTCGATGGATTCGAAGGTCCGCTCGATCAGGTCCTGCTTGGCCGGGGTGAACACGACCACGGTGACGTCGTCCGGCACGGCGTCGCTCTCGGCCAGATGCCGGACGAAGTCGAAGTCGGTGCGGCTCGCGGACGGATAGCCGACCTCGATCTCCTTGTATCCCATGGCGACGAGCAGATCGAACATCCGGCGCTTGCGCGGGGTGTCCATGGGTTCGGCCAGTGCCTGATTGCCGTCCCGCAGGTCGACGGGTACCCAGAGCGGGGCCTTCGTGATACGGGCCTGCGGCCAGGTGCGCCCGGTCAGCGGGACCTCGACGCGGTCGAAGGCCGAACGGTAGCGGTGGGACGGCATGGAACTGCCGCGCTGCGGGTTCCAGCGGGGCGCGGCGGCGGGCACGGGCCCGCGCGGGGTGCAGATGGTGGGGAAGCTGTGCATCGGTGACAGGCGGTCGGACATGAAGGCGGACTCTTCTCGCATCGCCGGATGCGACCGGCACAGCACGGCACCCCGCGGCGGGGTGCCGGTCGCTTCAGGCCCCGCCGCGGCAGCCGAGAAGAAGGAGACCGCTGTGCGTCATGCCCGGTACAGTAGCCAGAAAGAAAGTCCTCAGACAACCTGACAGGTGAAATCCGTGTCCTCGCTCGGTCCACTCCGCCCCAGCCCCCTGGTCGAACAGGCCACGCACCATCTGCGCGAGCAGATCACGGAGGGGCACTGGCCGGTCGGCACGAAGATTCCCGGCGAGACCACCCTGGCCAAGACGCTCGGCGTGGGCCGCTCCACCGTCCGCGAGGCGGTGCGCACCCTGGCCACGCTCGGCCTCCTCCAGTCCCGTCAGGGCGCGGGCGTCTTCGTCATCGCCGACCACGCGACGGAGGACTGGCCGGCCCGACTGCGCCGGGCCTCCGTCGTCGATGTCTACGAGGTGCGCATGCTGATCGAGGTCCAGGCCGCGCGGCTGGCCGCGCGACGCCGTACGGACGAGGACCTGGCCGCCCTCGACGCGGCGCTCACCGCACGGCGGGCGGCGGGGGCGGGGGGAGACGCCGAGTTCGTCGACGCGGACATCGCCCTGCACCGGGCCGTGGTGGTCGCGGCCCACAATCCCGTACTCACCGACCTCTTCGGCGAGTTCGCCCCCGCGCTGCGGCAAGGGCTCATCGACCTCGTCGAGCTGTTCGGCCTGCGCCGCGAGAACCCGCACCCTGGCGACGCGAGCCATGACGCACTGGTGCGGGCCGTCGTGGCCGGTGACGCGGATTCGGCGGGCCGGGCCGCTCAGGCCGAATTGGAGTCCACGCTGGCCCGGCTGCGGACGGTGTAGGCCTGACGACTCCGACACGTCGGGGAGGCACGGCCGGCTGTGGGGCGTCGGCGATGGAACCGGCGCGCGGAACGCCGAGTGCGGAGCGCCAGGCCCAGGCCCCCGGGCTCGGCGTTCCGGGCTCGGCCTCCAGGCCCGCGCCTTCAGGCCCGCGCCGCCAAGCCGCCTCCAAGCCGGGCCTCCAAGTCGGGCCTCCAAGTCGGGCCTCCAAGTCGGGCCTCCAAGTCGGGCCTCCAAGTCGGGCCTCCCGGGCCCGCCCCCATACCCAGTCGCCCCGGGCCCGGAACGCCGAGTACCGGCGGCGGGTTCGGAGAAAGAACGCGGATCCGCCCCCGACCACCCCCGCCGCGCGATGCCCCGTTCACCTTCCGGCGGGCGGTCGGCCGTGAATCGGGGATGACGGGGGCCACTCCCGGCAGCGGCCGGAAACGCGGCGCGACGGGGCCTGTTCGGCGTGCCCGGTGCGGCGACCCTGCCTTGAAAGGCCCTTGGCCTGCGTGTTTCCGGAACCACACGAACTCTCGGCCGAAGTCGGTGGGCTATGGCAAGACTTGGGCGGGACACGGTCTCGTGACTTGCAGGACACACTCGGGCAACGGAAGCGCCTTCAACTCTTGACACCCACCCCCTCAAGGCAGGAACCTTCCGACATCGACGCATGGGAGCGCTCCCACATCGTGCGGGGATTCCCGTCCGAACGGCACTGCCCGTGTCCTCCCCCCTGAACACCCGGCACCCGCGCCCACCGGTGCGTATGCCGCGCAGTCAGAACGCCAGTCCCACCCCGGAACAAGGAGTAGTGGAATGCGTATCACCCGCACCGTCGCCGGCCGGAGCCGCAGAGCCGCGGTTCTGGCCACCACGGGGCTGACAGCCTCGGCCCTGTTGCTGACCGGCTGCAGCAGCGACTCGGATTCGTCGGGCAGCACGGGCCCCGATGCGAACGGGAAGATCACGCTGACCGTCGCCGACTTCGGGCAGTTCGGCTACAAGGAAGCCGGTCTCTTCGCCAAGTACCACGAGCTGCACCCGAACATCACGGTCAAGGAAGACGTCACCTCCGACGAGAAGGTCTACTACCCCAAGCTGCTCCAGCAGCTGAACTCGGGCAGTGGTCTCGCCGACGTCCAGGGCATAGAGGTCGGCCGGATCAAGGAGCTCGTCGACACCAAGGCGTCCTCCTTCGCCGACCTCAGCAAGGTGATCAACGTCGACGACTGGGTCTCCTGGAAGGAGAAGCAGGCCACCACGTCCGACGGCGCGGTGATCGGCGCGGGTACCGACATCGGTCCGATGTCGCTCTGCTACAACACCGACCTCTTCAAGAAGGCCGGCCTGCCGACCGACCGTGAGGAGGTTGCCAAGAAGGTCTCCGGCGGCTGGGAGGACTACCTCAAGCTCGGTGAGGAGTACAAGAAGAAGGCCCCCGCGGGCACCTACTTCATGGACTCCGCGAGCGCCATGTTCAACGCCGTGGTGAGCTCGAACGCGAAGCAGTACTACGACGAGAGCGGCAAGCCGGTCTATAAGGACAGCCCCAGCGTCAAGCAGGGCTGGAACCTGGCGGCCGAGGCGGCGTCCAAGAAGCTGACGCAGGGCCTCGCCCAGTTCAACGACCCGTGGACGGCCGCCCTGCGCAAGGGCACCGTCGCCACGGTGGCCTGCCCCGCGTGGATGGCCGGTCAGATCTCGGTCAACGCCGGTGACGCCAACAAGGGCAAGTGGAACATCACCACCGCGCCCGGTGCCACCGCCGCCAACT
This sequence comes from Streptomyces sp. NPDC104309, assembly GCF_055584025.1. Lineage (NCBI taxonomy): Bacteria > Bacillati > Actinomycetota > Actinomycetes > Kitasatosporales > Streptomycetaceae > Streptomyces > Streptomyces sp. NPDC104309. The sequence goes on from NZ_JBVJMV010000016.1 coordinate 169,560, forward strand.
GGGGCGGTTCGTTCCTCGCCGTGCCCAAGTCCGGCAAGAACGTCGACGAGGCCGCCAAGCTCGTCAAGTGGCTGACCGCCCCCGAGCAGCAGGCCGCCGTCTTCAAGGCGATCGGCAGCTTCCCGTCCAACAAGGGCGCGTACGACCTGCCCGACGTGAAGGACGCGAAGCTGGAGTACTTCAACGACGCGCCGATCGGGCAGATCTACGCCGACGAGGCCAAGTCGATCCCCGAGACGGTGCTCGGCCCGAAGGACGGCGTCATCAAGGACACCATCTCCACCCAGATCAACAACATGGAGCAGCGCGGCACCAGCCCGGACGACGCGTGGAAGGCGGCGACCAGCGCGATCGACAAGGCGATCGGCTGACCGTCGCCGGTGCGGGCGGCTCCCGGGGGGCCGCCCGCACCGGCACGCGCGCACCCCGTCATCGGCTCAGCCCCGGCCCACGCCCGCCCCTTACCCGGGCGACCCCGTTACTCAGGGAAGGACTCCCGCCCGTGGCCACCTCGACTCCCACCCGGGATTCATACGCACCGCCACCCTCCGGCGGCTCCCCGCACGCGTCGGTGCCGTCGCGCCGGCGGGCCTGGCGGAGCCGGCTGTGGCGGTTCGACGACAAGGCGTCGCCGTACGCCTACATCGCTCCGTTCTTCCTCGTCTTCGGCGCCTTCGGGCTCTATCCGCTGCTCTACACCGGTTGGATCGCCCTGCACCGGGTGGAGATGACCGGCCTGAACCAGATGGAGTGGGTCGGCTGGGACAACTTCGACAAGATCCTGCACGACGCCGAGTTCTGGACGGCGGTCGGCAACACCTTCCTGATCGGGGTCATGTCGACGGTCCCGCAACTGCTGGTCGCGCTCGGCCTGGCCCATCTGCTGAACTACCGGCTGCGTGCCAGCGCCTTCTGGCGGACGGTCATCCTCACCCCGTACGCCACCTCCGTGGCCTCCGCGGCCCTCGTCTTCGCCCTGGTCTTCCGGGCCGACGGCGGACTGCTCAACTGGGCGCTGCACTTCGTCGGCCTCGGCGACACCAACTGGGCCAACGGTCACTGGACCTCGAAGATCGCCATCTCCGTCATCGTGATCTGGCGCTGGACGGGCTACAACACCCTGATCTACCTGGCCGCCATGCAGGCCGTACCGACCGATCTGTACGAGGCCGCGTCGCTGGACGGCGCATCGCGCTGGCAGCAGTTCCGCAAGGTGACCATCCCCTCGCTGCGGCCCACGATCCTCTTCACGATCGTCATCTCGACCATCGGCTCCATGCAGCTGTTCGGTGAGCCCCTGCTCCTTGAGGGCGGCACGCTCGGAGCCACCGGTGGCAACGAGAATCAGTACGAGACGCTCAGCGTCTACCTCTACAACTACGGCTGGAACCTCGGGCACCTCGGCCCGGCCGCCGCAGTGGCCTGGGCGATGCTCGCCCTCCTGCTGATCATCGCCGCGGTCAACTGGCTCATCGGCCGCTTCGTACGCACATCCGCGGTCTGACCGGGAGCGATTTCCATGACCATGACCAGCCCCACCACCGCCCCGGAACTCGGCGTCCCGAACCCGGCCCACCGCGCCGCGCGGCGTCCGAGCCGCTTCAGGCCGGGCGCGGGACAGCAGTTGCAGGGCGGCCCGTTCGCCTACATCGCCCTGGCCGTCGTCGGCATCGGCTCGCTCCTGCCGCTCTACTGGACCCTGGTGGCCGCGTCCCACACCCAGGACGAAGTACTCGCCACCACACCGCCGTTCCTGCCCGGCGGGCGGCTGCTGCACAATCTCGACGCCGCCTGGAACCAGGCACACCTCGGCAAGGCGATCGTCAACAGCGTCATCGTCTCCGGCTGCATCACGGCGGCGACGCTCTTCTTCTGCACCCTGGCCGGCTATGCCTTCGCCAAGATGCGCTTCAAGGGTCGCGGCGGTCTGATGACCGCGGTCATCGCCACGCTCACGATCCCGCCGCAGCTCAGCGTCGTCCCGCTGTTCATGATGATGTCCGACATCGGCTGGGGCGGAAAGCTGGAGTCGGTGATCTTCCCGACCCTGGTCAGCGCGTTCGGCGTGTTCTTCATGCGGCAGTACCTGAGCGAGGCGCTGCCCTACGAACTCATCGAGGCGGCCAAGATCGACGGCGCCAACAACTTCCGCATCGTGCGGAGCGTGGTCCTCCCGGTGGCCCGCCCCGCGATGATGGTGCTGGGGATGCTCACCTTCGTACAGGCCTGGAACGACTTCTTCTGGCCCTACCTCGCCCTCAACCAGCAGAACCCCACGCTCCAGGTGGCCCTCGGTCAGCTGAGCGCCTCCTACACCCCCGACCAGAGCATCGTGATGGCCGGTGCGCTGATCAGCACCCTGCCGCTGCTCGTGGTCTTCGTGATCTTCGGCAAGCAGATCGTCGGAGGGATCATGTCCGGCGCCGTCAAGGGCTGACCGCGCGTCACCCGTCCCACCCCGGACGCCCCGTACGGCCTGTCTCCCGACCGCAGGCCGTACGGCCCGGAGCTCCACCGCTTACCTGCCCCTGTTCGTCCACTCCTGGGAGCGCTCCCGCATGACTGCTGTACGACCCGACATCGCCCCGAAGCAGGCGCCCGAGGCAGCGGACTTCCCGACCGGTTTCGTCTGGGGGGCGGCCACCGCCGCCTACCAGGTCGAGGGCGCCGCGGCCGAGGACGGCCGCACCCCTTCCATCTGGGACACCTTCAGCCGCACTCCGGGCAAGGTCCGCAACGGTGACACCGGAGACATCGCCGCCGACCACTACCACCGCTACCGCGACGACGTGGCGCTGATGAAGCGGCTCGGCCTGAAGGCCTACCGCTTCTCCGTCTCCTGGTCCCGGGTGCAGCCCACCGGCCGCGGCCCCGCCGTCGAACGCGGACTGGACTTCTACCGCAGGCTCGTCGACGAGCTCCTGGAAGCGGGCATCGCGCCCGTCGCGACCCTCTACCACTGGGACCTGCCCCAGGAGCTGGAGGACGCCGGCGGCTGGCCGCACCGGGTGACCGCCGAGCGCTTCGCCGACTACGCCGCCATCATGGCCGGCGCCCTCGGCGACCGCGTCACGACCTGGACCACCTTCAACGAGCCGTGGTGCTCGGCCTTCCTCGGTTACGGCTCCGGCGTGCACGCCCCCGGCCGCACCGAGCCGGCCGCCGCCCTGCGCGCGGCCCACCATCTCAACCTCGCCCATGGCCGGGCGATCGAGGTTCTGCGCGACCGACTCCCCGCTGCCGCGCAGACCTCGGTCACCCTCAACCTCCACCAGGTCCGTCCGCTGACCGACAGCGAGGCCGACGTGGACGCGGCCCGCCGGATCGACGCGGTGGGCAACCGGGTCTTCACCGGCCCGATGCTGCGCGGCGCGTACCCCGAGGACCTGATCGCCGACACCTCGCACCTGGTGGACTGGTCGACGCTGGTCCAGGACGGCGACCTGGCCGCCATCTCCCGGCCGATCGACGTCCTCGGCGTCAACTACTACACGCCGACGCTGGTCTCCACGCCCACCGACGGCTGCGGCGACTCGCGCGACGACGGCCACGGCAACAGCGACCACTCGCCGTGGCCCGGCTCCGAGCATGTCGCCTTCCACCTCTCCGAGGGCAAGAAGCGCACCGCGATGAACTGGGCGATCGACCCCGACGGGCTGTACGACCTGCTCATCGACGTCTCCCGCGACCATCCCGGCCTGCCGTTGATGGTCACCGAGAACGGCGCGGCCTTCGACGACTACGTCTCGCCCGAGGGCCGGGTGGAGGACCCCGAGCGGATCGACTACCTGCGCGGCCACCTCGACGCCGTACAGCGGGCCGTGGCCGCCGGGGCGGACGTCCGCGGCTACTTCCTGTGGTCCCTGATGGACAACTTCGAGTGGGCGTACGGGTACTCCAAGCGCTTCGGCGCCGTCTACGTCGACTACGCCACCCAGCGCCGCATCCCCAAGGCGAGCGCCCACTGGTACGCCGACGTCATCCGCCGCCACGCACTGCCCCCCGTCACCGACCTCGGCTGAGCCCGACCGGCACACGCCCCCTCCCGAGACCCGGCCGTCCGTGCCGGGTCTCCGTCATTTCCGGCCGACTCCGGAGGCCGCGGAACCAGATAGGCCGCCCCCGTAGTATGGGAGCGCTCCCATATTTGCTGCTGCGGAAAGGCCGCCGGGCCCGGACGAGTGTCAAGGGAGCCGACACCAGGACTTGGTTCAGTTATCCGACTGTGAGAAATTGGCCGCGAACGGGAGGCAGCCATGGCGGCAGCGCGAGTACGGAGCGGCGGGCGGCCCACGCTCGAAGAGGTCGCGGCACGGGCGGGGGTGGGGCGAGGTACGGCCTCACGGGTCATCAACGGCTCCCCGCGGGTCAGCGCGCACACCCGCGAGGCGGTGGAGGCGGCCGTCGCCGAACTGGGGTACGTGCCCAATCGCGCGGCCCGCGCGCTCGCGGGAAACCGCACCGACGCCATCGCCCTCGTCGTGCCCGAGCCGGAGACACGTTTCTTCGCCGAGCCGTACTTCTCCGACATCGTCCGCGGTGTCGGCGCGGCGCTCGCCGACACCGACATGCAGCTGCTGCTCACCCTCGTCGGCAACGACCGCGAGCGCCGAAGGCTGGCCCAGTACCTGACCGCGCACCGCGTCGACGGTGTGCTGCTGGTCTCCGTCCACGCCGACGACCCGCTGCCGGACCTGCTGGAACAGCTCGGCATGCCGGCCGTGATGAGCGGGCGCAGGTCCGCCTCCGAATCGCTCGCCTCGGTCGACTCCGACAACTTCGAGGGTGCCCGCGCCGCCGTCGACCACTTGATCGCCCGGGGCCGCCGCTCCATTGCCACGATCACCGGGCGCCTCGACGTCTACGGTGCCCGGCGCCGCCTCGACGGCTACCGCAAGGCGGTCTCCGTGGCCGGTCTCGGCCCCGACGAGCAGCTGATCGCCCCCGCCGACTTCAGCGAGGAGAGCGGCGCCCGTGCCATGCGCGAGCTGCTCGCCCGCCGCCCCGATGTCGACGCGGTCTTCGCCGCCTCCGATGTCATGGCCGCGGGAGCCCGCCAGGTGCTTCGCGAGGCCGGCCGGCGCATCCCGGACGATGTGGCCCTCATCGGCTTCGACGACTCGGCCGTGGCCCGTCACATGGACCCGGCGCTCACCAGCGTGCGCCAGCCGATCGAGGAGATGGGCCGCACGATGGCCCGCGTACTGCTCCAGGAGATCGCGGGCGAGAACCAGGAGCGTCCGCAGATCGTGCTCCCCACGGAACTGATCGTCCGCGACTCCTCGTGACAGCCGTCTCACGGCCGCCTGGTGAGGGAGGCTCAGACATGGGAAAGGCCCCTCGAATTCGCCCTCGACCGGGGCCTTTCCCCTCAGGGTGAGTAACGGGACTCGAACCTGTTTTGTTAGCCATATTTGACCTGCGGTGATGCTGAAAAGTCCACCAAATAGGGCCAGTTCGATACCACGGGAGTGAGCCCCGACCGCGAGCGCGGCCGGGGCTCGTCTCGTTCAGTCCTGCGGTGCCTCGGGGTTCGGCGGGGCAATGAATGCCCGCACCGGCCGGGGATCCGGGTCACGTGAGTCCGGTGTCTGCTTGGCCTCCCACGCCGCCACCAACTCCGCGTACCGGGGATCGATCCAATCCATGCGCGGCCTCCCTTCTACAGGCAGGCTACCGATCAGCCGCCCTTCGGCTTGGGCGTGATGATGATGGTGCAGTCCGGGGCGTGCTGGCACTGCGCCGCCACAGAAACGAGAAGCTCATCCGACGGCGGCCCCCATAGTTCCGGGTCCGCCGTATACCCCAGCTCGCTGATCAGTCGCCGTGTGCGGTCCAAGATCGGAGGGTCGTAGTTCGTCGGGTCGTAGCCGGGCACGTGATGCACGAACCCGCCTCCGAGCGACGCGCACAGGTTGGCGTAGGTGACGGTGTGGAGCAGGAGGGCGTGCCAGCCCTCATCGACGATGCAGGACGGAGCCAGGCCGACCCCCGGATTCCGGGAGCAGGCGGCCACGAACTTGAGCCCCTCCTCGACGATGCGGCCGGCCATGGCGCTGTCCATTTCGGGGTTCGCGTCCATGACGGTCTGGCAGCAGCTGGTGAACTCGGAGTCGGTGATGAGTGCCCGTGCGATGACGGGGATCGGGGACGGGTCCGGCGGCCTCGGAGGTACGCTCACGGTGATCTCCTTCTGCTGGTTGGGGATCGTCCGTCTCGGTCGCTGTCCTGCCAGGGAATGGGCGGCCGAGACGGAAGTCATCGGGTGTGGCAGCGGCACGCGCAGTGCAGGTACTCGGCGGTGGTTCCGACTGCGGTAACCGTCGTCTCGCCGGGGCACAGGTGGTGCGCCTCGGCCCAGTCGAGGTCTGCGACGGCGCGACATTCTGGCGTCCGGTACGCGCTGTGGGCCGGAGCCGGCGGCGTCATGACGTTTTGGTTTTGCACCGATCGCACTGGCATGCCGGGTACGCCGACGTCTGGTCCACGGTCTCGACCGGGACGACCTCGGCCTCGGGCCGCACCACGCGGGTGACGCCCTCACGGTTCACCTCGTACACCTTGATCGTCATCGCCATGGCGGCTGTCTCCCCGTTCGCGGTCGGCGAGTAGTACCGCTGACGGTAGGGACGGCGGGCGGGGGCCGCGGCCGAGTTTCTACCCGTTTCTACGCGAGCGCAGAAACGGCCTGGGCGACCAGCCGCACAGCAGCGGGCCCGTACACCGCTGACGCGCTCAACTCGTCGTGGGCGGCGACGTACTGCGCCACCTCGGACGGCGCGGTGATCGTGACCGCTGCTGTCAAGAGCTCAACCGCCACCTGTTCGGTGTCGAAGATCGTGTATGTCTCCAGCGGCCACATCGCGCCGGTCTTCGCGGGGATGACGCCCAGCATCACAGAGGGAAGGGCTGCGGTCTGGAGCAGGTACCCCAACTGCTCGGCCATCACGTCAGAGTCACCGACCTGCCGCCGCAGCACGGACTCCTCCATCAGAATGGGGAAGCGTCGGCCAACTCGCCGGATGATGTGTGACCGCTCGACGCGGGCGTCGGCGGCGGCCTCTGAGTCGTCGGGGGTGCGGTTGAATCGGGCGATCTCGGCGAGGAGCGCGGCCGCGTAGGCGCGAGTCTGGAGCATGCCGGGAATGACGCTGGAGCTGTAGACCCGCATCACAGTGGTCCGCTCGTACAGCGGCCGCCGGGCCTGCTGCACGCCCCGAAGTCCCGCTCGCTGTACCCGCCTCCACTCGGTATACATCTCCTGCGCCTGACGGAGGGCGGCCACTATGTCCGCAGCCTCACCGGGGGCGTCACACGCCGTGCTCCATGCCTCGATGTCAGCGGCCGACGGCTGACTGCGGCCGGACTGCAACCGACTGACCTTGGAGCCCTGCCAGCCGAGGCGGGCGGCGAGCTGCTGCCCCGTCAGGCCCGCGTCCAGACGGAGGTTGCGCAGGCGAGCCGCTACGCGGTCGCGCGCCTCCTGAACACGGGCTGACGGGGAGGTCGCCATCAGCTGATCGTGAACTCCTGGTGCGGCACAGCCTGCTCCCAGACCGCACGGAACACGGCCGCGGTTTGCTCGGCGATGTCCTGGCGGTCGTCGAGTTCGTCGCGGAGGTGGGTGCCGTCGCCGGCGAAGTGGTGCCACCGGATCAGCCGACCGTCGAAGAGCCAGAAGTCGTGGGCCGGCAGAAGCAGACCGAGCGCCTGGTCCCGGGGCAGCCATCGCACCTCTTCGCCTGCGACCAGGTTCCTGCGGGTGCAGGCGTGCTCAAACCGGATGTACTCCGTGGCCGGTGTGGAGATGATCCGGGCCCGCTGGACCGCGACGCCGCGGCTTCGCGCGTCAGTCACCGCGTCGTGGAACGTGCCCCACCACGCCGCCCGATCGGCAACGCCTGCCAGAGTGCCCTCGCGCCATGCCTTCAGGTCCTGGTCCTCCCCGTCGGCGGCGTACACGTCGCGGGTCTCCAGGTGCACGGCGGACGTCGTGCACTGTGCGAGGAGTTCAGCGAACGGCGGTACGGGCTGCGACACCCATGGCCTCCTTGAGCGCGTGGGTCATGCGGACCGGAAGGCGGACGACAGTTTCGCCATCCGGGATCGGGCCTGCCTCCAGGCACTTGGCCCGGAGCTCCTCGGTGGCATTCCACCCCTGGATCACGAACTCCTGCGTGGTGTCGTCGTACCAGACGGTCGGACAGTGATCGCCGTTCGTCTCGGGGTCCTTCGCGATGAAATGTAAGGTCACGTTGCCTCCAGCCGTGAAGGTCTTGCATGGGTTTCTGTGGCTGTTCATGCCCATGGTGCCGTGGCTGGACAAGGAGATAGGCGCGAACGCGGAAAGCGCCCCTGCCGGCCGTAGCCGGAACAGCAGTTTCGGCCTCAGAGGTGGCCGCGCACTGGCCGATCGCGATCAACCTGCTGGCCGGGAGCCTGCTGGGGGCCTGGGCCGGAGCGACATGGGCGATCCGGATGCGCGGCGCCACCCTCTACAAAGTGCTGGCCGCGCTGATGGTGCTCATGGCCGCAGCCCTGGTGACCACCCACACCACCACCCTGGGGACGCTCGCGCTGCCACTGTGGGCGCAGGTGACGTCCGGTGTCGTGGCCGGTTTCGGCATCGGAGTGGTTGCGGCGATCATGGGCGTCGCCGGGGGCGAGCTGCTGATCCCGACGACAGTGCTGCTGTTTGCAGTGGACGTCAAGACAGCGGGGAGCCTGTCGCTGTCGGTGTCCTTGCCGACCATGCTCGTGGCCTTCGCTCGCTACAGCCGAGACGGAAGCTTCGCAGTGCTCGGCGCTAGCCTCCGCTTCACCGTGGTCATGATCGGAGGCTCGATCGCTGGTGCACTGTTGGGCGGCCTGCTTCTCGGTGTGGTTCCAGAACCGTTTCTCATCCCCGCCCTCGCTGTGATCCTGCTCGTCTCCGCGGTCAAGGTCGCCCGCCACGCTTGATTTCGAGGTTCGACTCGGGACATTGAGATGCCCCGGCCGGTGGGCTGCGCGGTCTCGCTGCCGGCCTCCAGGTCCCGCTCTGCCGGGTGCAGGATGCGGTGGGTGCCGAGTTCTTCGGCACCGATACCGAGTGGTCGGCGGCCGGTGACGCGCGCGCCGTTCTCGAAGGTGCGGACAGGCACACGGCTGAGCAGCGTGAGCGGAGTCGGCGGCGCATGGACACCATGGCGTCGCCGGAGTAGTGCTCCGGCATACCCTGTTGGCCACCGCCCGCACGGTACCGCTTGGGGGTGCAAGAGCCCGATAGCCTGCCCATGCCCTTCGATTCGAACACGTGCGCGAATGACGGGTCACGCACTGGGGCAGATGGCTGACACACAAGGATCGGCGAGCGACGGCGGCCGTGATGTCGTCGTCGAGGGCACGCACCAGCTGCCCGTACCGGTCCACCGTCGTCTGGATCGACTCGTGCCCGAGCCGTAGCTGGATCGCGGGCAGTGGCACGTTCGCCCCGATCAGCCACGCGACATGCGTATGCCGGAGGTCATGAATCCGCGGGCTCTTCGGCAGGCCCTTCTTCACGGCCTCGGCCGCGGCGGGCTCCCACTTCCGGTTGGAGAAGTTCGCATGACGCCACTCCCCGCCCATCTTGGCCCGGAACGCGAAGGCCGTCGGCTTGAGCCCGGCGACCAGTCTGCGGGCCATGTCGACCTGGATGGGGGAGAGGGCGACCAGGCGCCGGGCCTTCTTCGTGTATGTCGCCGGGTAGGGCGGGCTCTGTGACGAAGCCCTCGCCGCGTACCCGGCCGTGGGGCCACTGCCCGCCGTGGTCTCCCCCAGGTCCTTGAACTGCTTCGCACCCTCAGGCTCGCCGAACTTCTCGCTCTGCCACTCGCCGTCTTGGCGCCACTTCACCTGATAGGTGGTGGTGCCGTCCTTCTTGGGCCGTTCCACGATGCTCGCCATGTGGGGACGATGCGACGCAGGACCGACACCCGTGTTCCCGTCACGTTCCCAAGTTCGGGGACATGAAGAAGGGCTGACCCGCTTTCACAGGTCAGCCCTTGATCATTCAGGGTGAGTAACGGGACTCGAACCCGCGACATCCTGGACCACAACCAGGTGCTCTACCATCTGAGCTATACCCACCATGCCCGGTCTTTTTCTGACCGGCCGAGAAAAAGTGTACAGGGTCCGAGAGGGTGCTCGCGCCTCCATTGTTCAGCCGCTGATCCCAGCCCCCGAAAGGCCTATGACCAGCGGCTTCGCAAGGACCTACGGCGTGGGCGGCGCGACGTGCGCCGCGATCGCCTTGGCGCGCTCCGAGTCCGGACCGGGCTGCGGCACGAAGATCGCCTCGCGGTAGTAGCGCAGCTCCGTGATGGAGTCGCGGATGTCCGCGAGCGCCCGGTGGTTGCCGTTCTTCTCCGGACTGTTGAAGTACGCCCTCGGGTACCAGCGGCGCGCCAGCTCCTTGACCGAGGACACATCGACGATCCGGTAGTGGAGGTAGCCCTCCAGGGCCGCCATGTCCCGCGCCAGGAAACCTCGGTCGGTAGAGACCGAGTTTCCGCAGAGCGGGGCCTTGCCGGGCTCCTTCACGTGCTCGCGGACATAGGCCAGCACCTGGGCCTCGGCGTCGGCCAGGGTGGTGCCCCGGGCCAGCTCGTCGAGGAGGCCCGAGGAGGTGTGCATCTGGCGCACCACCTCGGGCATCGTCTCCAGGGCCGTGTCCGGCGGGCGGATCACGATGTCCACCCCTTCGCCGAGCACGTTCAGCTCCGAGTCGGTGACCAGCGCGGCCACCTCGATGAGTGCGTCTTCCGTCAACGAGAGCCCGGTCATCTCGCAGTCGATCCACACCATGCGGTCGTTCATGGCCCCACCCTACGGGGCACTCCGTTGACCCGGCAGGGTCGGGCGTCCGGTGGTGTACGCGTCGGGTCCCGGTTTCCCGTGCTCCGGCTGCCCCGTCCCGACCGCCGCCGACGTGACGACGTGCGGACCCGGCGGGGTGGCCGCGGCCGTGGCGCGACGGCCCGCCGAGGAGCCTTGGGCGGGCACGACCGGCTCGATCGCCGCGGTGACCGGCTCCGCACCGCCGCCCTGCGGACGACGGGCCCGGTAGGCGGCCCGGTACGCGGCGGGGGAGGAGCCCAGCTGGCGCCGGAAGTGCCCGCGCAGCGCGACCGGCGAGCGGAAGCCGCAGCGGCCCGCGACCTCGTCGACCGAGTACTCGGACGTCTCCAGCAGACGCTGCGCCTGCAGCACCCGCTGGGTGATCAGCCACTGGAGCGGCGCGCTGCCGGTGAGTGAGCGGAACCTGCGGTCGAAGGTCCGCCTGCTCATGTAGGCGCGCGCGGCCAGCGTCTCCACGTCGAACTGCTCGTGGAGATGCTCCAGTGCCCAGGCCACGACCTCGGCGAGCGGGTCGGAGCCGATCTCCTCAGGTAAAGACCTGTCGAGGTAGCGCTCCTGACCGCCGCTGCGTCGCGGCGGCACGACGAGCCGGCGGGCCAGTGCCCCGGCGGCCTCCGTGCCGTGGTCCGTGCGGACTATGTGCAGACAGAGATCGATCCCGGCCGCCGTCCCGGCGGAGGTGAGCACGTCGCCGTCGTCGACGAAGAGCTCGCGCGGGTCGACGTGCACCGACGGATAGCGCTTGGCCAGCGTCGGTGCGTACATCCAGTGCGTGGTCGCCGGGCGGCCGTCCAGCAGACCGGCGGCGGCGAGTACGAACGCCCCGGTGCACAGCCCGACGATGCGGGCCCCCTCTTCATGGGCGCGGCGCAGCGCGTCCAGCGCCTCCGCGGGCGGTGGCGAGGTGATCGAACGCCAGGCGGGCACCACGACGGTGCCGGCCCTGCTGATCGCCTCCAGCCCGTAGGGCGCGGTGAGTTCGAGTCCCCCGGTGGTCCGCAGCGGCCCGTCTTCCCCGCCGCAGACGAGGAGTCGGTAGCGCGGAACTCCCGCGTCCTGTCGGTCGATTCCGAACACGGAGAGCGGGATCGAGCTCTCGAAGATGGGGCCGCCGCTGAACAGCAGCACGGCGACGACTTCCCGTCGTCGTCGTCCACTGAGCTTCCGTACAGCCTCCGTTGCGGCGGCGGAGTCCTGGCTCATGACGCTAAGCCCCCCTTGGTGTTCGCGTCTTTCTGGTCCTTACGGGCCTGTCGCTCCTGCACGTTTCCCCTCGGTCCTGCACGAGTCCCCAGTCTTCGATACCCAAGATCGAATCTACTGCGTCCCGTGGTGCCGGCGTGACAAGTTCACCAACCGGCGTTATGTCGACAAGGCAACTTGGCGGGAAGCATTCGATCACGAAGGGTTTCATTCGGCGGCCGTGCAGGGAAGTGCGCCTCGCCTTGATGGCCCAACCCCGTCGGGTAGAAGCGTACCGCGCGGTCTCTTCCTGCCTGGTGGCAAGGGGGTTGATCGGCCAATTCGGCAAGGAAGTGACAGGGGTGTGAAGTTGGCTGAAAATAGATGGTTGTGCATACGTGATTCGGTCAGTTGACCGGCGCACAACCTCGATGAACGCTTGCTTCTTTGCGCCCCTCGGCGGGTGGACGGCCGATCGCGGGGAGTGGTGCGGCGGCCTCGCGGGGCAGCTGGATCCCGCCCGGCGGACCGACGCGCGTCCCCGGCCGGGCGGCGGGCTCCGGGCGGGGCGGACGGGCCGGGGCGACCCCGGGGTGACTCCCGGGGTCGGATCACCGGGCCGGCGGGCGACGGCGGAGCGGTGATCCATCCCGGGTGCGCGGCGGTCGCGCGGTGGGTGGGAGGGGGTGACGGGCGGGGCCCCGCCGGTCACCGAGCGGAGCCGTCGGGGCCCGGCATCGTCGATGTACCGCGCAACCGGCATTGCCATACGGGTCCGCCTCGGGCATGCTCCGTGAAACGTCGCGCGCGCTTTGCGCGGGTCTGGGCAGTGGAGGAGTGGCGCCGTATCCTTGGGGGTAAGGGGTTGGGAAGATGATTCCCGGACACCGCAACACCGCCCGCTGACGCACCTTCCCCAAGTCGCTCTCCTCACGAGGACTCTCTTCGCCGAGACACCGATGGCCGGTCACGAAATCCCCGAACCCGCCGACCGCAAGCAGGTAGCCGACCACATGTCGGACCCGCAGGCGGTCGAAGAGACACGTCATTCCTGCGACCCCGCCTTCCGGCATGGGGTCGTGGTCGGCTTCGACGGCTCGACCTCCAGTGAGCGCGCCCTCGCATACGCCATCGGCATGGCCCGAAGATCGGGTTCCGGCCTGATCATCGTCCATGTCGCCAATCGGCTGCCGACCACCGTCTGGGCAGGCTGCGAGCCGCCCGTCTTCGTCGATGTGCCCGATCACCGCACCGAGGTGCTCGGCCTGGAGCTCGCCTGCGCGGACTACCTCTCCGAGGTTCCCTGGGTGCTCGTCGAGCGCGGCGGGGACATCTGCCACGAGCTGGAGGAAGTCGGCCGGGAGTACTCGGCCGACGCCATCGTCGTCGGCTCCACGCACGGCATCGTCGGCCGCATCTTCGGCTCGGTGGCGGGGCGGCTCGCGCGTCGCGCGCAGCGGCCGGTCGTCGTCATTCCCTGACTGTTCCGCATCCCGGCGGTCCCTGTCGCCACCCCTGTCACGGGGGTGGATGTCGTTGCCGACGTGGCGTCAACTCGCCTGTGGAAACCGGCAATCCATTGCGATGCCGAGGTGGATTGTGCGCTTGTGAAGGGTACATAAGCATCATTGGGAAGCAAGTCCACCGCATGTGAAGGGAGCCCGCCGTGGACAATGACGTCTCTGCGGGAAGCACCAGCACCGCTGCCCTCGGCCATCTCGCCCTGGGACTCACCCTGTTGGGGTTCGGTATCGGTCACACCGGGGTCGTGGACGGCGTGACGGCGGCCGACGCCGTCTCGCTCGCGCTCTACGTCGGCGGCATCGCCCTGTTCGTCGCCGGACTCCTTGAGTTCCGCGCGGGCAGCGGCTTCACCGGCACGGCCTTCGCCGGACTCGGCGCCTTCTGGTTCACCTGGGGCACCGGTGCGGGCGCCCATGTCTCCAGCCACGCGGCAGGGCTGTTCCTGCTGCTCTGGGCCCTGTTCGCACTCAGCCTGACCCTCGGGGCGGCCGGCGGCGGTCTGCTCGCCCAGGGGATGTACGCACTGCTCTTCCTGGCCCTTCTGCTCCTGGGCGTGGGGCGGCTCGCGGGCAGCGGGAGCCTGGCCGAGGCGGGCGGCTGGTTCGCCGAGGCGGCCGGTCTCGCCGCCTGGTACCGGGCCACGGCGGCCCTGGCCCACTGGCCCACGGCGCTGCCGGGGCGCGCTGCCGGCCGGGGGGTGACGGCCACCGGCTGAGGCGGCGGCCGGGCCGGTGCGCAAGGGGTTCTGGTCCGGACCGGGCCGGACCGGCACGCGGGGGCCGGTGCCGGGGCGCGCGAGCCCGGCAGGACCCGGACGGGGGGCCCCGGGGCAGGCGGCGGCCCGCACGGGAGCGGCCCCGTACCCACGACGGCGGTGGGTACGGGGCCGCTCTGCCGGGCACAGCCCGTGCGGGGCACTACTCGACGGTGACGGACTTCGCCAGGTTGCGCGGCTTGTCGATGTCACGGCCCATGGCCAGCGCCGTGTGGTACGCGAAGAGCTGGAGCGGGATGCCCATCAGGATCGGGTCCAGCTCGTTCTCGTTCTTCGGCACGACGATGGTGTGGTCGGCCTTCTCCTGGACCTGGTGGGCGACGGCGAGGATGCGGCCGCTGCGGGCCTTGATCTCCTCCATCGCGGCGCGGTTCTTCTCCAGCAGATCGTCGTCCGGCACGATCGCGACCGTCGGCATCGCGGGCTCGATCAGTGCCAGCGGCCCGTGCTTCAGTTCGGAGGCAGGGTACGCCTCCGCGTGGATGTACGAGACCTCCTTGAGCTTCAGCGAGGCCTCACGGGCGACGGGATAGCCGCGCACCCGGCCGATGAACATCATCGACTTGGCGTCCGCGTACTGGGCCGCCATCTCCTTGATCTCGTCCTCGTTCGCCAGGATCTCGCTGATCTGGGCGGGCAGCCTGCGCAGACCGTCGATGATCCGCTTGCCGTCGGCGACCGACAGATCCCGGATCCGGCCCAGGTGCAGGGCGAGCAGCGCGAACGCCACGACCGTGTTCGTGAAGCACTTGGTGGAGACGACACAGACCTCGGGGCCGGCGTGGACGTACGTACCGCCGTCGGCCTCCCGGGCGATCGCCGAACCCACCACGTTGACGACACCGAGCACCCGGGCGCCCTTGCGCTTGAGCTCCTGGACGGCGGCGAGCACGTCGTACGTCTCACCGGACTGGGAGACCGCGACATACAGCGTGTCCGGGTCGACGACCGGGTTGCGGTAGCGGAACTCCGAGGCGGGCTCGGCGTCCGCGGGGATACGGGCCAGCTCCTCGATCAGCTGCGCGCCGATCTGGCCCGCGTGGTACGAGGTGCCGCAGCCCAGGATCTTGATCCGGCGGACCCCGCGCGCCTCGCGGGCGTCCAGGTTGAGCCCGCCCAGGTGCACGGTGGCGAAACGGTCGTCGATCCGGCCGCGCAGCACCCGGTCGACGGCGTCGGCCTGCTCGGAGATCTCCTTGTGCATGTACGTGTCGTGGCCGCCCATGTCGTACGACTCGGCCTCCCACTCCACGGTGGTCGGCGTGGCCGTCGTGGACGAACCCTCCGTCGTGTACGTACGGAAGTCGTCGGCCTTGAGGGTGGCCATCTCGCCGTCGTCGAGGGTGACGACCTGCCGGGTGTGGGCGACCAGCGCGGCGACGTCGGAGGCGACGAACATCTCCTTCTCGCCGATGCCGAGGACGACCGGGGAGCCGTTGCGGGCGACCACGATGCGGTCGTTGAAGTCGGCGTGCATGACGGCGATGCCGTACGTGCCCTCGACCGAGCGCAGCGCCTCGCGGACCTTCTCCTCCAGGGTGTCCGCCTGGGCGCGGGCGATCATGTGGACCAGCACCTCGGTGTCGGTCTCGGAGAGGAAGACGACACCGTCGGCGACGAGCTTCGCACGCAGCTCGTCGGCGTTGTCGATGATGCCGTTGTGCACGACGGCGACCCTGTTGTCGGCGTCCAGGTGCGGGTGCGCGTTCTCGTCGCTCGGGGCGCCGTGGGTGGCCCAGCGGGTGTGGGCGATGCCGGTGGTGCCGGTGAAACGCTTGGGAACGCGGGCCTCCAGCTCACGGACCCGGCCCTTCGCCTTGACCATCTTCAGGGCGGCGGGCTTCCCGGCCGACGCCTTGCCGGTGATGACGATGCCCGCGGAGTCGTAACCCCGGTACTCCAGCCGCTGCAGCCCTTCCAGCAGCAGCGGGGCCACATCACGCTTCCCGATATACCCGACGATTCCGCACATAGAGTCTCTGCCCCTCCATCGACGTACCTGTGGTGCTCGTTGCTCAGCCGTAGACGATGCGGCGCAGCTGGCGGAGCGAGAGCTCCGGCGGCGCGACCGCCCGGTGCGGCAGCTCGGCCGCGATCCGCTCGAAGATCTCCGCGTTCACCAGGCCGCCGGACTGCAGTTCGCGGTGGCGGCGGCGGACGAAGTCGTCGGTCGTCTCGTCGAAGTACGCCAGCACGTCGAGGACCACCCGGGCGGCCTCACCGCGCTGGAGCGCGGTGCTGCGCACCAGGTGGTCGATGAGGTCGTCATGCGACGAGCGGCGTTCGAGCACTCGTCGATATTGCGGTGGGCGGAGCACTTACGCAACAATTCTGCCCGATATCGGGCAGGTGATGGTGTGATTGAGCTCTCGGGCAGACCCGGAGGTGATCGATGAGGGCATCGGGACGCCCGCGATTCACAGACGCTTCAGGACGGCCTGCTTGGCGGCGGCGAACTCGTCGTCGGTGAGGATCCCGGCCTGACGCAGCTCACCGAGTTCCCGCAGCCGGCGCAGCAGGGCATCGTGGTCGTCCATGGGCGGTGCGGGGGCGGCCGAGGCCCGGATCTCCGCGGGCCGCGCGCCTTCGGCCCCGGCTCCGGCCTCCTTCTCCGCCGCGCCCGGCAGCCGGACCAGTACCGCCGCCGCGACCAGTGCCGCCGTGTACTCCTTCTTGGACAGCCCCCACAGATCCAGCGAGTACGGGTCGAACGCGGCCGCCGGAGCCGGGGCCGCGGCCGCGCCCCGTACGAAGCGCAGATGCCCGTTCTCCAGACCGATGGCGGGCATCCAGTGCACCTCGGTCACCTCCGACACCGGGAAGGCGACCGGGCCGGCCGAGCTCTTGACCTCCTCGGCCTTCCAGTTCCAGGTGAGGCGGACGGTCTCCCCGTCGAACGAGGCCGTGCCGTCCCCGCCGCCCCCGGCCACCGGCACCGCGGGTCCCGGCAGCAGGAAGCCGTCCACCGGCCCGGTGGGCACCTGCTCGATCAGCAGGGCGTTGCGCACCTCGCCGACGAAGTACTCCGCTACTCCACTGCGGTCCTTCTCCACGGTCAGCCGGTACGGGTCCGAGGCGTCCTTGAGCCTGCCCTCCGCGGCGCGCAGGACGGGGCAGGCGCCGTCGCGCAGTCGCAGTCGCAGCCGGCCGCCCTTGCGGTCGGGTTCGAAGGTGATGCCCGCCAGAGCCCGGAGCGGGACGACGCGTTCGCCCAGCTCCTGCCGGAGGGGATGGATGCCCTTGCCCCTGCCCGGCACGATCCGCACCGTCTCGCCGTCGAACGTCCACGTTCCGTCGCGCTGGATTATTTCCGCCATGAGCCGGATTCTCTCAGCCGCACAACGGGGAAGTGGTCTACACCTTGACCGTCCGTGGGACAGGCGATACGCATGGTGATGGTTCGGTCAGGAGATCCACAGGTGTGCACCCGTCGAAAGGGACCCGGCTTGTGAGACTGCACAGGACACAGCGCATCGCTCTTCCCCGTCTCCTCGGCTCGCTGCTGCTCGTCACGGCGGCCGGTATCTCCAGTGTCGGCGCGGCGCCGGAAGGGCACGCGGCGAGCCGCGGCCCGGCCACGGCCGCCACGCCCCGTCCGCTCGGGCAGATAGTGCCCGCCCCCGCCGAGGCGAAGCCCGGCGGCACTGCGTACACCATCACCGCGGACACCAGGATCCGCGTCGAGGGCGACTCCCGCGACGCCCGGAAGATCGGCGACTACCTGGCGGGCGTGCTCCGCCCGTCCACCGGGTACGCCCTGCCGGTCACCGGCCGCGGCGGCGACGGCATCCGGCTGCGCCTCGACTCCCACGCCGGCGCGGCGGGTGCCGAGGGCTACACGCTGAAGTCGAACCGCGGCTCGGTCACCATCACCGCGCGCGGCCCGGCTGGGCTCTTCCACGGCGTCCAGACGCTGCGCCAGCTGCTCCCGGCCAAGGTGGAGAAGGACAGCCGCCAGAAGGGCCCGTGGAAGGTCGCGGGCGGCACGGTCAAGGACGCGCCCCGGTACGCGTACCGGAGCGCGATGCTGGACGTCTCACGGCACTTCTTCTCCGTGGCCGAGGTCAAGCGCTACATCGATCAGCTCGCCCTGTACAAGATGAACAAACTCCATCTGCACCTCTCCGACGACCAGGGCTGGCGCATCGCCATCGACTCCTGGCCGCGGCTCGCCACGTACGGAGGGCAGACCGAGGTCGGCGGAGGCGTCGGCGGCCACTACACGAAGAGCGACTACAAGGAGATCGTCCGGTACGCGTCCTCCCGCTATCTGGAGGTCGTGCCGGAGATCGACCTGCCCGGCCACACCAACGCGGCACTCGCCTCGTACGCGGAGCTGAACTGCGACGGTGTCGCGCCGCCGCTCTACACCGGCACCAATGTCGGCTTCAGCTCGCTGTGCGTCCCGAAGGCCGTCACGTACGACTTCGTGGACGACGTGGTCCGTGAGCTGGCCGCGCTCACCCCCGGAAAGTACCTCCACATCGGCGGCGACGAGGCGCACTCCACCAGTCACGCGGACTACGTGGCCTTCATGGACAAGGCACAGGCCATCGTCGGCACGTACGGCAAGACGGTGATCGGCTGGCACCAGTTGACCGGGGGCACGCCGGTCAAGGGCGCGGTCGCCCAGTACTGGGGCTACGACCAGACGGGCGCGGCCGAGCGCAAGCAGGTGGCGGACGCGGCCGTGAACGGCACGAAGCTGGTGCTGTCCCCGGCGGACCGGAGCTACCTCGACATGAAGTACGACAAGGACACCCAACTGGGACTGGCCTGGGCCGGTTACGTCTCCACCCAGCGCTCTTACGACTGGAACCCGGCGACGTACCTGGACGGGGCCCCGGAGGGCTCCGTCCTCGGCGTCGAGGCGCCGCTCTGGTCGGAGACCCTGACCAACAGCGACGAGATCGAGCAGATGGCGTTCCCACGGCTGCCCGGGGTGGCGGAGCTGGGGTGGTCGCCCGCGGCCACGCACGACTGGGAGACGTACAAGGTGCGGTTGGGCGCGCAGGGGCCGAGGTTCTCGGCGCTCGGCATCAACTACTACCGGGCTCCGCAGGTTCCCTGGGCCGCGGAGTGAGGTGACCGGGGCCGTCCGGCGACCGGTGTGTTCGCGGTCGCCGGACGGGTCCGGTCTCACGGGCGAGGCGGTCAGCCCCGTCCGGCGATCGGGTTCCGCAACGTGCCGATCAGCTGCAGCGCCCCCGACGGATCGGTCAGATCGACCATCTGCCTGTTGTTCCGCAGCTGCAGCCGGTTCAGGCAGGACAGCGCGAACTCCTCCGTGAACACGTCGTACTGCTTGAACTTCTCGGCGAGATACGGCACCGACTCCTGGTAGCCGGTGACGCATTCCGCGACCGTCCGCCAGAACGTGTCCTCGTCGAGGACGCCCTCGTCCGCCAGTCCCGCGCCCAGGAAGCGCAGGAAGCAGTCGAAGACATCGGTGAGGACCGAGAGCAGCTTCATGTCCTCGGGCACCTCGGCCCGGATCCGGTCGACCCGCGGCGGCAGCACCGCGTCCGGGTCCATGACGGCGATCTCCTCGGCGATGTCCTTGAACACCGTGCGCCGTACGACCCCGTCCTCGACGACCAGGATGACGTTCTCACCGTGCGGCATGAACACCAGGTCGTACGCGTAGAAGCTGTGCAGCACCGGCACCAGGTAGGCGTCCAGGTAGTGGCGCAGCCACACCGCGGGCGCCAGTCCGGACTCGGCGATCAGCGCGCCGGCGACGGAGTGGCCCTCGTGGTCGGTGTGGAGCAGCGAGGCCATGGTCGCGACCCGCTCGCCGGGGGCCAGGCCGGGGACGGGGCTCTCCCGCCACAGCGCGGCGAGCATCTTCAGGTACGGCGAGCCCTTGGCGGTGGCCGCCTCGTACGTCCGGTGGTGGTAGCCGACGGCCGCCCGCTCCCGGATGATCGAGAAGCGGGCTCCGCGCAGCAGCTCGTCGCGCTCGATCAGCTCGGCCAGCCAGTCGTTGATCGCGGGGGTGGCTTCCATGTACGTGGCGGAGAGCCCGCGCATGAACCCCATGTTGAGGACGGACAGTGCCGTCTTCACGTAATGCCGTTCCGGGGCACTGGTGTTGAAGAAGGTACGGATGGACTGCTGGGCGAGATAGGTGTCCTCGCCCTCGCCCAGACAGACCAGATGTCGCTGCGCGAGTTCCCCGGCGAAGGTGACGGCCAGCTTGTTCCACCACTGCCAGGGGTGGACGGGGATCAGCAGGTAGTCGTCGAGGTCGAGCCCGAGCCCGGACATCGTGGCCGCGAACCGGGCCAGCGTCTCCTCGCCCAGCTCGCCCGCGATCAGCGTTGCGTAGTCGAGCCCGGCGCCCGCGGTGAAGGTGGCGCGGTCGCGGCGGGCGGCGAGCCAGACCAGACGGATGCCGGACGCGGCCTCGGGGGCGTACGCCCGGTACTCGTCCACGCCGAAGCCGAGCCGCCCGTTGTTGGCGACGAAGCAGGGGTGGCCCTCGGTCATGCCGGTCTCGATCGCCTGGAACCCGGCCCGGACCAGTTCGGTGGAGGTGACGGGCGGCTTGGTCAGTTTGTACGCGGTACCGGCCAGGGTGGAGGAGATCTCCTCCAGGTAGACCGGGAGGATCTCCGCCGAGAGGCCGAGTGTGGAGCGCAGCTCCACGAAGAACTCGCCCGCGTCCAGGGGGAGTTCGGATCCGTGCCGGTGACGGGACAGGGAGTCCGGCTCGATCTGCCAGTGGTCGAGGGCGAAGAGCCGCGCGGTGAAGCGGTACTCGGTCGCCGCGTCGTCGCTGCGCACCGCGTAGCGGTCGTCGCCGAGCGGCGCGGGGGTCAGCAGCCGCTCGTGGCTGAACTCGGCGAGCGCCTTGCGGATCAGCAGCCGGTTGGCGGTGGCCCAGTGCTCCGGGGTGAGGTGGGCGACGCTGTCGATGGATGCGGACATCAGGCCGGGCCTCCGGTCGCCGCGACGAACTGTTCCCGTGTGCAGGCGCTGAGCAGGGCGTTCTTCTCCGGCTTGGCTATCTCGCCCAGCACCTCGAAGCCGACCGCCTTGTTGAGCGCGTGCACCGCGCTGTTGTGTACATCGGGTTCGACGACCACCCGGCGTACGGACGGGTCGGCGAACAGCGTCCGCATCACGGCGGTGATCACACCGAGCGTGAAGCCGTGCAGCGGGGTGTCGGCCGGGGCGACCAGGAAGTGCATCCCGATATCGCCGGGCTCGGCCTCGTACAGCCCCTTGAGCTCGACCTCGGCGGGGTCGTACCGCTCCATCAGGAAGGCCGGCGCCCCGTCGTGCAGCCCGATGAAGGCGTCGTGGTGCGGGTGGGCGGCGATCGCTGTGTACTCCCGCTCGACGTCCTGGAGCTCCGCGTCGCCCATCAGCCAGAAGGCGGCCTTGGGGTGGGTGACCCAGCCGTGCACCAGTTCGGCGTCGGCGAGGGGGTCGAGGGCGCGGACGGAGAAGGTGCCGAGGGCGGTGCGCCCGGCGTCGGTGCGGTTCTGCGGGCTCATACGGCGAACTCCTGGAAGGCGATGGACTTCTCGACGGGGTAGTACTCACGGCCGAGCAGCTCGCCGATGATGTACGCGTTGCGGTAGGTGCCCATGCCCAGGTCGGGCGAGGTGATCGAGTGGGTGTGGGTGCCCGCGTTCTGCAGGAAGACACCCTGGCCGGTGGTGTCGATGGAGTAGTTGCGGGCCACGTCGAAGCGGCCCCGCCCGTCCCGGCGCAACCGGTCGTCGATGCCCTTGAGGAATGCGGGCGGGCGGTAGCGGTATCCGGTGGCGAGGATCAGGCCCTCGGTGGTGAGGGTGTAGTCCTTGCCCTGCTCCTCCTGGTGCAGGCCGAGCGTGTACGTACCGCTGCTCTCCTCGTAGGTCGCTTTGTTCAAGGAGGAGTTGGTCAGCAGCCGGGTCGGCACCGCGCCGGGCAGGTTCTTCTGGTAGAGCAGGTCGAAGATCGCGTCGATCAGCTCGCCGTCGATGCCCTTGAAGAGGCCCTTCTGCCCGGACTCCAGCCGGTAGCGGGTCTCCTCGGGCAGCGCGTGGAAGTAGTCGACGTACTCCGGGGAGGTCATTTCCAGCGTCAGCTTGGTGTACTCCAGCGGGAAGAACCGGGGCGAGCGCGTCACCCAGTTCAGCCGGTAGCCGTGCACATCGATCTCGGAGAGCAGGTCGTAGTAGATCTCGGCCGCGCTCTGCCCGCTGCCGACGAGCGTGATGGACTCCTTCGCCTGGAGAGCCGCTTTCCCTTCCAGATAACGGGAGTTGTGCAGGTAGTCGCCCCCCAGTCCCTGACAGGCGTCCGGGACGTACGGGGAAGTGCCGGTGCCCAGTACGAGCCGCGGGGCGCGGAAGACGCCGCCGGTGGCGGTGCGCACGGTGTAGAGCGCGCTGTCCTCGTCGTAGCCGACCGACACGACGGTCTCGTCGAAGCGGACGCTGCTCAGTCCGGCGGCGGCCCAGCGGCAGTAGTCGTTGTACTCGGTGCGCAGCGGGTAGAAGTTCTCCCGGATGTAGAAGGAGTACAGCCGCCCGCGTTCCTTCAGATAGTTCAGGAAGGAGTACGGCGACGTCGGATCGGCCATCGTGACCAGGTCCGACATGAACGGCGTCTGGAGATGGGCGCCTTCGAGGAACATCCCGGAGTGCCATGCGAAGTCCGGCTTGGACTCCAGGAACACCCCGTTCAGTTCGTCGATCGGCTCGGTCAGACAGGCGAGCCCCAGATTGAACGGGCCGAGCCCGATCCCGATGAAGTCGTGGGGGCCGCGGGGATCACGGGGTTCAGGAAGCGCGGTCAAGGGAGTCTCCCAGGTACTGCTCGGCGTGGCCGGAGATCAGGTCGAGTACCGCGGCGATGTCCAGCGCGGACGTTTCGGGGTTGAGCAGGGTGAACTTCAGGTACTGGCGGCCACCGACCTTCGTACCGGCGACGACGGCCTCGCCGGAGGCGAAGAGTGCCTTGCGGGCGTGGAGATTGGCCCGGTCGATCTCGGTGGGCGCGGTGATGCCGGACGGGATGTAGCGGAACACCAGCGTGGACAGCCGCGGCTCCACGACGACGTCGAAGCGCGGATCGGCGGCCAGCAGCCGCCAGCCCTCGGCGGCCAGGTCGCAGACCTCGTCGAAGAGCCGGCCGACACCGTCCGCGCCCATCACGCGCAGCGTCATCCACAGTTTCAGCGCGTCGAATCTGCGGGTGGTCTGCAGCGACTTGTCCACCTGGTTGGGGATGCGTTCGGCGGCCATCCGCTGCGGGTTGAGGTACTCGGCGTGGTACGTGGCATGGCGCAGCGAGGCCCGGTCGCGGACCAGCACGGCGGACGAACTCACCGGCTGGAAGAACGACTTGTGGTAGTCCACGGTGACCGAGTCGGCGTGCTCGATGCCGTCGAGGAGGTGCCGGCGCGTGGGCGAGGCCAGCAGCCCGCAGCCGTACGCGGCGTCGACGTGCAGCCAGGTGGAGAACTGCTGGCAGAGCGCGGCGATTTCGGGCAGTGGGTCGATGGAACCGAAGTCGGTGGTGCCGGCGGTGGCGACGACCGCCATCGGTACGGCGCCTTCGGCGACGCACTGTTCCAGCGCGCGGGCCAGCGCCACGGTCTGCATGCGCTTGTTCTGGTCGACAGGGACGGGGACGACCGAGTCCGGTCCGAGGCCGAGGAGTTTCGCCGACTTCTGGACGCTGAAGTGGCTGCATTCCGAGGTGAGGACGCGCAGCCGGGTGAAGTGGTGCGGCGGCGTCTTGGCCTCTTCGCGGGCGAGCAGCAGGGCCTGCAGATTGGACTGCGTGCCGCCGCTGGTGAAGATGCCGTCGGCGGCCGGACCGAGCCCGATCCGCCCCGCGGTCCAGTCGATCAGACGGCGCTCGATCAGGGTGCCGCCGGCGCTCTGGTCCCATGTGTCCAGCGAGGAGTTGACGGCCGAGAGCACGGCCTCGCCGAGTACGGCGGGAATGACCACCGGGCAGTTGAGGTGGCCCAGATAGCGGGGGTGGTGGAAGTAGACGGCGTCCTTGAGGTAGACGCGGTCGAGCTCGTCGAGGGCGGCGGACGCATCGCCCAGCGGCCGGTCCAGATCGATCGCGTCAACGACGGGAGTGAGTTCGTCGACGGAGATTCCGGTGAACGGCCGTTCGGTGGCGGCGAGTTTGGCTGCGACCCGTTCGACTCCTTCGGTCACGGAGCGCCGGTAGTGCTCCGCGGTCGTGTCGTTGAGCAGGTGCGAACGCATGAAGGGGTCCTCCCGGATGCGGGGAAACTTCATCGGCCCTCAGGGCAGAAGGAGGGGGCGAGGGCCCGATGTTGAAGTTAGGTTAGCCTAACCTAACTTTCCATTGGCTTGTTCCCTCGCCCCCGGGTCACGCGGAGGTTGTCCGGTTCGCGCGTACGGGATGGCCGCTTCCGGTCGGCGGGCCGTGCGCGGCTCGCCGACCGCGCGGCTCTGCTCCTGGGTGCGCGGTGGCCTGCGCGCCGGGGGTGTGCGACGGTCCGCGCGGCCGGGATGCGTGACGGTCCGCGTGGCCGTGGCGGCGGCCTACCCGTCCGCGGCCGTCGCCGTCTCGCGCAGCTGCTCCTCGCTCAACCCGCGCCGCCAGTACCCGACGAACGTCACGCGCCTGCGGTCGAACCGGCGTTCCTGTACGAGATGGCGGCGCACCGCCCGTACCTGCGACGACTCACCCGCGATCCAGACGTACGGCGTCCCCTCGGGCAGCTCGGCCGCCCGGACGGCCTCCAGGGCGGAGGGCGCGCCCTCGTCCCGGACGAGCCAGCTGATCCGGGCCTTGGCGGCGGTGTTGAGGGCCTGGCGGTCCTCGGTGTGCTGGACCTCCAGCCAGACCTGGGCCCTCATTCCGGCCGGCAGCCACTCCAGGGCGGCGGACGCGGCGGGCAGCGCGGTCTCGTCGGCCCAGATCAGCACCCAGTCGGTGTCCTGCGGTGGGCGGAAGCGGACGGCGCTGTTGTCCTCGACGGCCGGGCCCAGCGCCTTGAGCGGATCGCCGGGGGAGGCGGCGGCGGCCCAGCGGCACGCGGGGCCGCCGTCCCCGTGCAGCGCGAAGTCGATGTCGATCTCGGTCGCCCCGTCGGGCGTGTGGCGTTGGGCGCGCACGGTGTACGAGCGCATGACGGCCCGTACGTTCTCCGGAAGGGCGCGCCAGGTGGCGAACCAATTGCCGTCCCGATCGACCGGAACGACCGGTTCTGCTTGGCCGGGGTGCGGCAGGAACAGCGACAGGCTCTGGTCGCGGCCCCCGGCGGCGAAGCCGTCCAGTCCCGGGCCGCCGAAGGTGACCCGGAGCATGGAGGGTCCGAGCCGCCGGGTCCGCAGAACGGTCAGGTCGAAGAACCGGAAGGGGGCGATGGGGGGTGCGACGGACGTCGTCATGCGGGGGGTCCTCCCAGGAACAGGAAGCGAAGCCGGGAATCGGCCGCCGATGTGTTCGAAGGAAGGTTAGCCTAACCTCATTGTGTATTCGAGGGTTCCCCCGGGCCGCTCACCAGACCGGGACCCCGCCGCCCACCGTCCGGGCCCGCAGGGCGGCGCGGGTGATGTTGCCGAGCCGGGTCACCATGTAAGGGCTGTCCCGCCGGGAAGGCGGAGTTCCAGACGCGGCGTGCGGAGACGGAGCCCGTACAGGGGCCAGTGCTGCGGCTTCATGCACGGACTTTGCCGCCCGGGGCCGTGCGCTGTCGAACGAGTTGCGCGGCGCCGCGCATGCCCGCTCCGCCGGGGTTGTTCAGTGGCTCCGCACTCTTACCGGCCCCGGCAGGCCCGGTAGCATGGCGATCTTCGGTCGGCGAAAGCCCCGGAGCCCCGAAGGCGAACGCCCATGACGCAGCCCGCCCCACACTCCGGACGACTTCGCCTCGACATGGCACTGGACGGCCTGGCCGTCAATTTCCGAGGGATGACGGCCCACCCCGACGAGCACAACTGCGAGTGCCACTGGGGCAGTGCGCAGGAGCTTGCTCAGCTCAAGGTGCCGGACAAGGAACTGGACCCCGACCTCCTGGAGCGCACCTGGCGGGCTTCCGACTGGAGCGACCACCCCTCCGTGCTGCGCCGCATCCTCCCCCAGCTCGCCAGAGCCCTCGTCGGCGGCCACATCGAGCCGTTCTTCGGCACGGACGACGTCGGCCGGTCGTTCGCTCGCGGTCACTGGCAGCAGTGGCCCGACGAGCAGGCCGCAGCGGTAAGGGAATTCCTCCAGGCATGGTGGTCCCACACGCTCACTGATCCAGCCCCCGCCGTCCCCGCCCACGAACTCCTCGCACTGAACGTCGAGGCGTCCGGCACGCTCGGCCCGTGGCTCGCCCACTGGGAGTCGCTGACCGGCGCCCCGGCCGACCAGCACCTCGCCGAAGCCGCCGCCCACTGGGAGCGCGACCGTGCGACACGAAGCCGCACGAATTTGAGTGGACTGACCGATTGGAGAGGCAGTTGATGAAGCTGTAGGTGCAGTCACGGGTCCGTGTCC